>JAHXHU010000246.1 GCA_025656375.1 Candidatus Thiodiazotropha sp. (ex Ustalcina ferruginea)
GTACCGATCCTACCTGAGAAACGACCATAGTAAGCTGGATTGACAACTTTCCTGCGCTGTCGCAGTCAGTGCGCAGTATCAATGCAATGACCGATGCCAGCGATAAAAATGTCAATCAGATGGCAGGCGTTATTGTTAACGATTTCGCACTAACCAACAAGATTTTGAAAGTTGTCAATTCAGCTTACTATGGTCGTTTCTCAGGTAGGATCGGTACGGTGTCGCGGGCAGTGGTGGTTTTGGGCACCCAGTCGATCCGTTCTTTGGCCGCTTCACTGATCTTTTTTGAGCACATAGAGAACAAGCAGCAGGCTGAACAACTACGGGAGATGGTATCTTCTGCTATGTTTCGCGCTACTTTAGCGCATCATGTTGCAGGTGAAATCGATCAGAGTGAAGCGGAAGCCTATTTTCTCACCGGACTGTTGAATGATCTTGGCAAGCTTCTGGTCGCTTTCTATCTACCTGAAGAGTCGAAAGAGATTGACCGCCTAATAACCGGTGATGGTAAGGACCCGGTAGCTGCACAACATAGTGTGTTAGGTGTGAGTTATGAAAAGGTCGGCACTGAGATAGCCGGGCAGTGGAACTTTCCCAAATCGTTAGTCGATAGTATGAAGCATTGGCAAGGTGATCATAAACCTCTCAATCGAGTGGAGCGGCGACGATTAGTCACCGCATTTGCTGACGAGGCAATGGAAATTATTGTCGAATCAGTACTCGATAATAAGAGCGCTATGGATGCCTTGACTAAAAAGTACTCAAAAGGACTCAATCTCTCGGGTAAAAGGATTACTCAACTTGCTGAAAATTCCATAGAAGAGTTTCAGGAAGTTGCGAAAGCGATCTCTACAGATATTTCAGATCAATTTGTACGCAGACTAACCAGTAACAACGATAATCTGCAACAAAGAGCCGATGCAGGAAAAATAAAATCTGAAATGAGAGAGCAGGATGGATTGGGTGAGACACAGATTCTTAACGAGGGAGGTACCGAGAAAATCGATCAAGAGTCGATTGAATCAGATAGTTCGTCTACGCTGGTGGATGCCGAAACCCTGTTGATGGATGGATTGCAGGAAGTGACCGGTATGCTGGTGGGTAATCATAGTGTCTTAGTGTCTCTGAAATCTGTAATGTTGTACTTGAAACTATGTATCGGGCGATTGGTTTTCAGCGAGTGATATTAGCACTGCTTGATCGGAAGAGTGGTGAAATGGCTGGAAGGCTTGGTTTTGGTGATGGTGCGGATGAGTTTGCAACGCTGTTTCGCTTTCCTACTGCCTACAGCGTGGATGTTTTTCATGGTGCATTGAAGAATGCGGTTGATGTCTACATTGGCGATATGACGGAAAAGAAGATTCAGGCAGATATTCCAAGTTGGTATAAGGATATCTCCAAGGCAGGGTCCTTTATACTGTTTCCCCTTGTAGTCAATAAATGCCCTGTTGGATTGATCTATGCTGATCACTCCAGTCCTCACGGGTTAGTGATCGACAAAAAAAGGCTCAACCTGCTCAAATCACTTCGAAATCAAATTGTGTTGGCAGTTAAGCCCTGATTGCTACCGATCCATAAGTTATTATGTTCTCAATGAGTGGTAATACGTAGATTTATATTCCCGATCGGAATAAGAAAGCACCAGATTAGTGGAGATTACTCTCCTTTCATCTGGTGCTTGATTGGAAACCGATGGGTAATGCTGTTAGAGATATCCCTTATCGGTTGTTGTTTTCAATTACTGTGTGCTCTTCATTGCGATGTTTGAGAAGCCACTCTCGTTACCATCATTATCATATGTGGTTACTGCGAAATAGTAGTCACCATTTTCAATGTCATCTAATACACAGTTATGGGTAGTGCTATCAGCAAAATCCATGACTTGCTCAAGCGTATCTTGTGTATCACCCATATAGACCTTGTATCCAGCTATCTCGCTCATATCCAACGAACTGCCGTCGGTTCGTGTTGAAGGAGGTACCCAGGCCAGAGAGACACTGCCTGTGGTATCAGTAGGTTCTGAAGCTTCAACCAGAAGGTTTAGCGGAGCCAAGGATGAGGTTTCGTTATTGTCTGTCACAGAAATCACTATGCCTTCATAGAGCCCGGCGTCTTCCTCACTTGGAGTGCCGCTCAGAATGCCGCTGGTACTATTAAAGCTGGCCCAATTGGGAAGATTGGTTACTGTGAAGTTGAGGCTGTTATCATCGGGATCAGATGCATTCGGTGAAAAAATATAGGCATCGCCTGCAATGACACTTTGCTCCGGCGCGCCCGTAATGGTAGGCGCCTGATTGGTGTTGTTAACGGTAATACTGAAGGCGTTCAGTGATGCGCTTGCATCGCCATCGGAGACACTGATACGAATGTTGTCTGTCGTGCCAGCATCATTCAGACTTGGGGTGCCGCTGAGTAAGCCGGTGGAACTATTGAAACTTGCCCAGGTGGGTCTGTTGGTGATGGAGAATAAGAGGTCATTACCCTCTGCGTCACTGGCGCTTGGGGTGAATCTGTAATCTCCGCCTTCGGCCACTGATGTTGGTGGTGTACCGCTGATGGTGGGTGCCTGATTAGGATCGGCCGTGTCGGTGACAGTAATGCTGAAGGCGTTTAGTGATGCGGTGGCATTGCCATCGGAGACACTGATACGGATGTTGCTGATGGTGCCAGCATCGTTGGAACCCGGTGTGCCACTGAGTAAACCGGTGGATCTATTGAAGCTTGCCCAGGAAGGACTATTAACGATGGAGAAGGTCAGGTTGTCGTTATCTGCATCGTTGGCATTGGGTCTGAAATTGTATGATTGTCCTTCGGCTACCTGTGTGGAAGGTGATCCACTGATGGCGGGTGGATTATTTTCAACCGTTACATCGCCATCATCGTCACCAGTATAGGGATTATGCCTGCTTACACAATCGGCAGGTGCGCGGGCAACATTGCTTTCCGCCCAGGTGGGACCACTCTCTGCACGAATCGCGCAGGGGACGAATGCGAGATTACTGGTTTTGTATTTCCAGATGCCCCGCCTGTTCACAGTTCGTCTTCCCAAAGAGATGGTTGTGTCGTGGAGATAAATCTCGACGTTACTGCCCGGATTGCCTGTGCCTTTGAATACCAGGAGGTCTTTGCTGTCTCTCCAGACAGCCCGATCAATCGATACGGAGCTGAATGCCTGAGCCATATTTATTTCAGCAGTGAATAGTGCGGGTAGCAGAACAAGTGGAAAAAGCGTGTGTAATAACTTCATAACCTTGACCTCGAATAGCAGTATGCTTTTATGTTGTTCACTATGGCGGTCAAAGCGCTTTTTTATTCATACACAAGATCACAGTTTTGGAGGACGGAATTCACACTATTTGGAGTCATCCTCAACAGTGTGATAGCGCTCGAAATACAAAACAAAAAAGTGTCACATTTCAACTGAAATGGTCGTGTAGCCTATTGTATTTTTAAGTTGTACGGGTTGAGGGCATGGAAACTGTGAACTGGTCGAGTGATTAAACGGTATTCACTCTCATCGAGCCTCTAAAAAGCCAATTTACGGGAAAAAATTCCTAATTATTTTTTCATATCTGGTTTCAAAGAAGACGTACGTTAAATACCAACCGAAAAAGTACAGTATTGAGGTGTTTGCAAGGCTTGTTACGGTTTGAATTATCCGTGTGCCTTTGTGGCGAGGAGCCGCGTTCAGGTTCAGCCTCTGTCCTGTTATTGACTACAATTTGTAAACAATGGGCATTAAATTCCTGAGGAGAGCATGATGAGATTTAACACTTTGTCTGTGTTCATCTTCTGCTTATCCGCTTTCTGCTATCAGATAGGGTGGCATCTGACTATGTCATCGATACAGAGGGAAGTCATGCCTATATTCAATTTAAAATCAGTCATCTTGGATACAGCTGGCTGGTCGGGCGGTTTAATCGTTTCTTAGGCGATTTCAGTTACGATGAAAATAAGCCATCAGCGGCACATGTTGAGGTTGTGATCGATACAGCCAGTATCGACTCGAACCATGCACAACGGGATAAGCATCTTAGGGATAAGGATTTTCTAGATGTGGGCAGCTACCCGCAAGCACGATTTGTAAGTACTTCCTTCTTAGCGCTTGGAGATGGCAAGGGATTGCTCAAGGGTATTTTAACGTTACGAGGCATTTCCCACCCTATCGCTATCGATGTTGAGCATGTGGGTGCCGGCAGTGATCCCTGGGGGGGTTACAGGCGAGGATTTACGGGTAAGACCCAACTGGTGTTGGCTGATTTCGGTATAACCAAATACCTGGGGGCATCTGCCAAGGAGATGGAGTTATCATTAGGTGTAGAGGGGGTACGAAAAAAGTCCAGGCATTCCCCTGGAAAGCCAGGCAGGCTGCGTATTCGCTAGTCGATCCGGCGAGAGGTGATTATAGGGCCACTTTAAACTGAGGTTGCTCAGTGGACCATTTCCACACGAAAGCGGATTTTTCGCCACGGATTTTCCTCTTCCAGCAGGCGCACGATCCTTGTCTCCAACATTTCACCCCGGTCGAGTAATTTTGCGATGGTGCGATTTTCACGACGTGGTATGTATCCCAGGTGCTCATTCTTAAACCAGACGGCTATGGCATAGTGGTCATGAGGGTTGCTAGGTTCTCGTCTGAGACTGAGTTGCTCACCAACACGTAAGAATGGCCAGATTGCCGGTGCTCGATGGTATTGAAAGCCGGCCAATGGAGATTCCTGCAAAATGACCTTTCGCCGAGCTTGGAATGTGGCAGTTTTAGCGTAAACTCGCTCCGCAATACCCAAGCCAATGGCATGTAACAAGCTGATAAGGGCTGTTTTACGTTTCATGCTGTTCTCTCCTGTGAGTTGAATGGTTTCTATCAGGGCTCATGGGTTCGGGTTAAAGATTAGCATTGGCGGTGGCTCAATCCACGAGTCCGCCATAGAGGGTGATAACTTTATGTTGGAATATATTTTTTTTGATGAACGCCCGTGGCAGGGTTTCATCGACTATTTGATACAACTGGGTCTAAAACCGGTAGCCACTTCGAATGAAGAGGGTTGGCTGGTCTCTTTGCCAGAGGATCTCGATGATGCATTGGATGAAAAGATAGAGACGTATTACGATCAGATGCTGACGATGAATGAAGCTTTGATCGCAGAGCAGGAGGGTATGGACCATCTGCATAGAGCCGGTGTGAATGTCACGCTTGCGAATGGGCGGGTAGTGCAGGCCGAAATCGAGCCAGAGCTGATGCAACGGCTATTGGAGGCTGTCTCACCGGTAGAGCTGGGAAAATTTGTGAATGCCATCGCCGATGCCGTTGAGAATCCGGATCAGCGTCCCTTCTGTCAGCGTTGATCCTCTCCATCCTGCACCGACTGGCGGATCTTTTCCTCTCCCTGTTGGAGTGATTGTTCAACCGAAAGTCGCGCAGCCTTTTTCTGGTCCACCATTTCGATATACTCTTTTGGGGTTTGGTTGATGCTGGTTTCAGGTGGATTATCACTACTCTTCATGACATACAGGATGCCGAAGATGAGGACAATGAGGACGGCAAAAAAGGCGGTATTACCCATCAAAAATCTCCTTAGCCATGTAGTTGTAAAATCGGCCAGTTACGCTCAGTGGCGATCTTTGTCAGGGTTTCGTCGGGGTCAACCGCAACCGGATTTTTCACGCTCTCCAATAGCGGCAGATCATTGTGTGAATCGCTATAAAAAAAACTTCCCCGAAGATCTTGTTGCTGCTCTTTCAGCCAGCTGTGCAAGCGGTTGACCTTGCCATCCCTGAAACTAGGCTCTCCCTCCACTTCCCCGGTATAGTGGCCATCCAGGACCTCAGGTTCGGTAGCGATGATGTTATCAATGCCAAACTTTTGAGCAATGGGCATGGTGATGAATGAATTGGTGGCGGTGATAATCAATAACTGATCACCTGCAATCTTGTGGTTTTCAACCAGTTGGCAGGCTTGCTGACTGATAATGGGTGAGATCTTGCTGTCCAGAAACTCCTGGCGCCAATCGAGCAGTTGTTCCGGCCTATTGTCCCGTAATGGTTTCAGGGAGAAACGCTGGAATTCAATGATATCCAGGCGACCCGCCTTATATTCCGCATAAAATCGGTCATTTTCTCGTCGATATTCATCGCCGTCAACGATGCCTTTCTCTACCAGGAATTCACCCCAAAGGTAGTCAGAGTCTCCTGCAAGCAGCGTATTGTCGAGGTCAAAAATTGCCAACGCCATGAATTATCCCGGTTTTTAAATGAAACTGTACGCCTGCTAAAGGTTTACCCTGCAAACAGTAACGGAATTTCCATAATTAGCAAAGGCTTATGTTTTGTCACCTTGCTGCTCCAAGGCGAATATGGAAGAATCCATGTTATCGATTTTGAAATGATTTGGCCTTGACCTTGATTGACTCTGACGGTTTTCGACCCAATGTAGGCATTATTCTGTGTAATGACAATCGCCAGCTGTTTTGGGGGCGTCGGGTCGGACAGGATGCTTGGCAGTTTCCCCAAGGTGGTATCAAACAAGACGAAACCCCGGAACAGGCAATGTATCGGGAGCTACAGGAGGAGGTGGGGCTAAGATCCGATCAAGTCGCCATCATGGGTGCCACCCGTAGCTGGCTGCGTTACCGACTCCCAGAGCGTTACATCCGTCGCCACCGTGAGCCGTTGTGTATCGGCCAGAAACAGATTTGGTTTCTTCTGCGCGCCGAATGTGGGGAAGACGCCTTCTGTTTGGATCACTGCGAAATCCCGGAATTCGAGGAATGGCGGTGGGTTAAATACTGGCAACCTGTGCGTGATGTGATCTATTTCAAACGAAATGTCTATACCAAGGCATTGGAGGAGCTTGCGCCACTGCTCTATCCGGAAGGGGCTCCCGTGCGTTCACACTCAAGTTATTTGCGGCAGAATCGTCGTTGATGCTGCAAGGCAAGTTTGCTTATACCCCCCAGAACGGTATACCGTTCCATGCTTGATACCCTGCATCGTATCGTTAAAGCGGTCAATGCAGCTCCCGATCTGGAGCATGCGTTGGCGATCATTGTCACCCAGGTTAAAAGGGCTGTTGATGCGGATGTCTGCTCTGTCTATCTGACCGATTTCGAACGACGTGATCATGTTCTTAAGGCAACCGAGGGGCTGCTTCAGGATGCTGTGGATAAAGTGAGATTACCCTACCATCGGGGTCTCATCGGTTTGGTTTGCGAGCGAGCCGAGCCTGTCAATCTGGCGGATGCACCAAGTCATAGTCGCTATCTCTTCACCCATGAGACGGGGGAGACTCAGTACAAGGGCTTTCTGGGTGTACCCATCATCCAGAATCGAAAGGTGCTGGGTGTGTTGGTGGTGCGTCAGATAGACAAGCGCACCTTTGCCGATGGTGAGGTGACTTTTCTGTTTACCTTGGCGGCGCAGCTGGCAGGTGCCATCACTCATGCCCAGGCAAGCGGTAATCTGACTACCCAAAACGATCTGTCGCCCCCTAAGCGCTTTTTACGCGGACAACCTGGAGCACCGGGCGTCGCACTGGGGACGGCTGTTGTGGTCTATCCCCCCGCTGATTTGGAGGCGGTTCCTGATAAGCCTGCACAGTACCCAGAGCAAGAGGAAGAGGATTTCAGAACTGCCGTAGCCGGGGTGGTAGCGGATCTGATGGCGATAGAGGATCGCTTTGAAGAGAGCCTGCCGGCTGAGGACCGGGCGTTATTCGATGCCTGGTTGATGATGTTGGGCAGCGACTCCCTTATCGGTAACACGGTCAGGCGAATCCACGAAGGCAACTGGGCATCCGGAGCCCTGCGTGAAACCATCGAAGAACATGCCAAGGTATTTGATGCCATGGAGGATATCTACCTTCGCGAGCGTGCTTCGGATGTTCGCGATTTAGGACGGCGTATCCTGATGCATCTGCAACAGAAGGTCTCTACGCCCAGTGACTACCCCAAAAATACTATCCTGGTGGGGGATGAAGTCAGTGCGATGCAACTCGCAGAGGTGCCACATGGGTATCTGACGGGCGTGGTTTCAGCTCATGGAGCCAGCTTCTCCCATGTGGCGATACTTGCCAGAGCAATGGAGGTGCCGGCCGTGATGGGGTTGAGCAACATGCCAGTCAGCCGCATGGAAGGGCGTTCTTTAATCCTGGATGGCTATTTGGGTCGTGTCTATGTCTCTCCGGCACCCTCTGTCGTTCAGGAGTATCGCAGGCTTGCTGATGAGGATCGTGAGCTCCATCAGGAGTTGGAGGCGGATAGGGATCTTCCCTGTGAGACTACCGATGGCACAAAAGTACCCCTCTATCTCAATACAGGTCTGATTTCTGAGCTGAACACCCTTGGTATAGAGGAGTCGGAGGGGGTGGGCCTCTATCGTACTGAGCTGCCATTCATGGTGCGAGACAGTTTTCCCGGTGAGTCGGTACAGGTGACGAACTATCGGAAAGTGCTGAAGACATTCCACCCTCGACCGGTAACCATACGTACCCTGGATATCGGTGGTGACAAACCGCTTCCCTATTTTCCTGTCAATGAATCCAATCCATTTTTAGGCTGGCGGGGTATTCGCATCTCTCTTGACCACCCTGAAATTTTTCTCACTCAGCTGCGTGCCATACTGCGTGCTGCTATCGGATTAAATAATCTTCGTCTGTTGCTGCCTATGATCAGTCATGTGCAAGAGGTGGATGATGCACTGATGCTGATACAGCGTGCTCATGATGAGCTGATTGAAGAGGGTTTTGAGGTTACCATGCCCAAGATCGGTGTAATGATCGAGGTACCTGCTGCTGTCTACCAAGTAGAAGCGCTGGCCAGGCGTATCGACTTTCTGTCTGTCGGTACAAACGATCTTACCCAGTATTTATTAGCAGTTGATCGCAACAATGCGCATGTCGCGGAGATCTATAACGATCTGCATCCAGCTGTACTGCGGGCCTTGATCCAAATCGTAAGGTCTGCCAAAGCCCTTCAAAAAGAGGTCAGCGTGTGCGGTGAGATGGCAGGCAATCCTGCCGCGGCTGTATTATTGCTTGGCATGGGCGTCGACAGCCTGAGTATGAATGGAGGCAGCCTGTTACGCGTCAAGTGGGTGATTCGTTCAGTCTCATGCGGCAGTGCGAAAGAGTTATTGCAGGCAGCATTGCGCTATGAGCGGGCATCTGAGGTAAAGGCGCTGTTGAGTAATGCCCTGGAGGAGATGGGGTTAGGCGGCCTGATGCGTGCAGGAAGATAGATGAATTTTGAATGTTGAATTAGGGCGCTCACTTAGTTCGCATATTTTTTTGGTTCATATTCATAAAGTGTGTGCGTAAGCGCACACTTCATTAATTCAAAATTCATAATTCAGCATTCAAAATTCCTCAGAGTGATCCCCAACTGTTACGCCGACGCTGAAAACGCAAATGCGGCAGAATCAAACCGATGAGAATGCCGGCAATGATGACGCCTGCGCCAATCAGAAACCAATCACGGGTGGCTTGATTACTCAGGTCACGGTTTTCCTGTTTGAGGTCTTCTGCTTCTCTGGTCAGGTCAGCAACCTGCTTGCGCAGTTCATTTCGTTCATTTGAGATACGTATCGCATTGGAGGCGGTTCTCTGGATACTCTGTAGCTCCTGTTCCTGCTTATTCTTAATCTGCTGCAGACTCTTGTGTTCTGCCAGAAGTTCCCGGTGATTCTTTTGCAGGTTGGCCAGGTTGCTGCGTAGTTCTCCAGGTGCCGCCTTAAGGGCTTCGATCTCTTTGCGCATGGTATCCAGTTGGGTACGTGCAATGGGCTCGCTTAGAAGCTGGCGGGTGAGTACGTACCCCTCTTTGGTGCCGATTCGAATCTTGCTATAACCGGATTCCGAATTGGTCGATATGACATCCAAGGCTGTGCCGGTGTTGAGATAGCGCACTATGCGATGTTTGGTACTCTCACCTGTACGCATGGCAATCTTGAAAGTGTCGGTAACGTAGAGGGTTTTTGCCTGTGCCAGCAGAGGCAGTAGTAACAGGCAGAAGATCGGAAAAATGAATTTCTTCATGGCAATATCTCGGTCCGACGGGAAAGGGGCATTGTACAACTCAAAGTTATCCTTGTTTCGAAACAGGCCACATTTTATCAGCTGAGCTATCTGCCCAGAAGGAGGAATTCCAAAAGCGCTTTTTGTGAATGGAGGCGGTTCTCAGCCTCATCCCAGACTACGCTCTCTTCAGCATCGATCACCGATGTGGTTACCTCTTCACCTCGATGAGCAGGTAAGCAGTGAAAAAACAGTGCATCATTGTCTGCCTGCGCCATCAGTTCGTCATTGACCTGGTATAGGAGGGTGAATGCCTTTTCACGCAACGCCTGTTCCTCTTCCTGGCCCATACTGGCCCAGACATCAGTGACTATCAGATCAGCCCCACGGGCTGCAGTGAGTGGATCTCGAATAATTGAGGCTTGCTCAGCTGCGGCTGTCAGAATCGTCTGGTCAGGATCGTAACCTTCGGGGCAGGCAATATTCAAGTGAAACCCGAATTGACTGGCAGCGTTGATATAGGAGTGACACATATTGTTGCCGTCTCCGATCCAGGTGACATGTTTACCGCTAATATCGCCGCGATGTTCGAAATAGGTCTGCATGTCTGCTAATAGCTGGCAGGGGTGCAGGAGATCAGTGAGGGCGTTGATCAC
>JAHXHU010000214.1 GCA_025656375.1 Candidatus Thiodiazotropha sp. (ex Ustalcina ferruginea)
TTTGATTGGTAGGATGTTTAAAGACGATGTTGTACAACGCGATGTCGACATGGTGCCCTATAAAATTGTTCAGGCAGACAACGGTGATGCCTGGGTTGAAGTTAATGGCAAGAAGATGGCACCACCTGAGGTTTCAGCGAAGATTCTGCAGAAGATGAAGAAGACGGCTGAAGACTATCTGGGTGAGACTGTGACAGAGGCGGTCATTACCGTCCCAGCCTACTTTAATGACTCTCAGCGACAGGCCACCAAAGATGCTGGCCGCATTGCCGGCCTTGAGGTGAAACGCATCATCAATGAGCCGACTGCAGCCGCGCTTGCCTATGGCATGGATAAAAAACGTGGTGATCAGAGATTGGCAGTCTACGACCTGGGTGGTGGTACCTTTGATATTTCCATCATTGATATCGCAGAGATTGATGGCGAGCACCAGTTTGAAGTGCTATCGACCAATGGTGATACTTTCCTCGGTGGTGAAGATTTTGATATGCGTATCATCGACTTCCTGGTGGACGAGTTCAAAAAGGACCAGGGCTTCGATCTGCGCAATGACCCACTGGCCCTGCAACGCCTGAAAGAGGGCGCAGAGAAGGCTAAGATCGAACTCTCATCAAGCAAGCAGACCGATATCAATCTGCCTTACATTACAGCGGATGCCAGCGGTCCCAAACATCTCAATATCAAACTGACCCGTTCTAAACTGGAGTCGTTGGTGGAGGAGTTGGTGACACGTACCATTGAACCCTGCAAGCTGGCTCTGAAAGATGCCGGTATCGCTGCTTCCAAGATCGATGAAGTGATCCTGGTCGGTGGTCAATCCCGGATGCCTAAAGTGCAGGATGCGGTCAAGGCCTTCTTTGGCAAAGAGCCTCGCAAGGATGTAAATCCGGATGAGGCGGTCGCTATTGGTGCAGCGATTCAAGGTGGGGTATTGGGTGGTGAGGTGACAGATGTACTGCTCCTTGACGTAACACCACTTTCGCTTGGTATCGAGACACTCGGTGGGGTGATGACTAAATTGATCGAGAAAAACACCACCATTCCAACCAGCGCCTCTCAAGTATTCTCCACGGCAGATGACAATCAGACAGCGGTGACAGTGCATGTGCTGCAGGGTGAACGGGAACAGGCAGGAGCCAATAAATCCCTGGGGCGTTTCGATCTGAGTGATATTCCACCTGCCCCCCGTGGCGTGCCGAAGATCGAGGTCAGCTTCGATATCGATGCCAACGGTATTCTCAATGTTTCCGCTAAGGACAAGGCGACCGGTAAAGAGCAGTCGATTATCATCAAGGCCTCTTCCGGCCTCAGTGATGATGAGGTCAGCCGGATGGTCAAAGATGCCGAGGCTCATGCCGATGAAGACCGTAAATTCCACGAGCTGATAGGTGCGCGGAATCAGGCGGATAGCATGATTCATGCAACCAGGAAGTCGATGGATGAGCTGGGTGAGGATAAGCTGGAAGCGGGTGAAAAAGAGGCGATTGACAGCGCGATCAAGGATCTTGAAGAGGTCATGAAGGGCGATGACAAAGAGGCCATTGAGGAGAAAACCAAAACCTTGGCTGAAGCCTCAGGTAAAATGGCCGAGCGACTCTATGCACAGAATAGTGCTGACACGGGTGCCGCTGAGGCTGGTGCGCCCGGAGCTGAGCAAGAAAGCGCCCCCGGCCAGTCAGATGATGATGTGGTCGATGCCGAATTCGAAGAGGTCAAGGACAATAAAAACTAGTCTGAGACATTGCACTAGATAAACCGTGTATCGGCCATTGGACCGATGCACGGTTTTTGGCTTTATACGCTGTAGAAATCGGTTAAATCTGAATGTGAAGGTTCAGGTTGTAAGGAATTGTTCCACACGGCTCTCGCATTATAGCGACTGATGCGATCGAGTTTTTAATACTCAAAAAGCAGTAAATAGATCATAACCATGGCAAAACGCGATTACTACGAAATTCTGGGCGTCAACAAGAATGCCAGCGAGGCTGAAATCAAAAAGGCCTATAGACGCCTTGCCATGAAATACCACCCGGACCGAAATACTGGTGATGCTGGTGAAGTTGCAGAGGTGAGGTTCAAAGAGGCCAAGGAGGCCTATGAAGTATTAGCTGATGCACAGAAGCGTGCTACCTATGATCAGTTTGGCCATGCCGGGATCGATTCCAGTATGGGTGGTGGTTATGGCGGTGAGAATGCCAATTTTTCCGATATTTTCGGTGATGTATTTGGCGATATATTTGGTGGTGGTCGTGGCGGTGGTGGTGGCTCCCGGGTACATCGTGGTGCTGATTTACGCTACAATCTACAGCTCTCTTTGGAGGATGCGGTCGCAGGCACGACAGTAAAGATCAGGGTGCCGACTCTGGTGAAATGCGACGTTTGTGCTGGTAGCGGTGCAAAAAAGGGTTCCTCACCCAAGACATGTGATACCTGTGGCGGACATGGCCAGGTACGTATGCAGCAGGGATTCTTCTCTGTTCAGCAGACCTGTCCGCGCTGCCATGGTAAAGGGACGATGATTGATGACCCTTGTTCAAGCTGCCATGGACAGGGGCGTGTGCAGGAGCACAAAACCCTTTCAGTTAAGGTACCTCCTGGCGTTGACTCGGGTGACCGCATCCGATTGGCCGGTGAAGGTGAGGCCGGAGAGAGCGGTGGACCTCCAGGCGATCTGTACGTACAGGTTGCGGTCAAGCCGCACGATATTTTCAGCAGGGAAGACAACCACCTCTATTGTGAGGTACCTATCAGCTTTGCTATCGCTGCCTTGGGGGGTGAGTTGGAAGTACCGACGCTCAACGGCAAAGTGATGCTGAAGATTCCTGCAGGTACCCAAACCGGTCGTCTGTTCCGGATGCGTGGTAAGGGTGTCAAACCAGTACGTGGTGGGCTGGTTGGCGATTTGATGTGTCGGGTACTGCTGGAGACGCCGGTTAAGCTCACGCCTGAACAAGAAGATCTATTTAAACAACTCGACGAATCCATGAAAAGAGGCGGCGCAAAACACAGCCCCCATTCCACGAGTTGGGTGGGTGGTGTGAAAAAGTTCTTTGAAAACATGGGTTTTTGAGCACGAAACACGCAGAGGCGCAATGTATGACAAGAATCGCAGTAGTGGGTGGGGCAGGACGAATGGGAAAGTCTCTGGTCCAGGCGGTCAGTGAGGCGGATGGATTGACCCTTGGGGCGGCCACAGAACGTCTTGAGAGCCCAATGCTTGGCCAGGATGCCGGTGAAATAGCCGGCATTGGTGGGCTCGGTGTCTCTTTGGCAGCTGATCTGAATGAAGTGCTCGATGATTTTGATGTGGTAATCGATTTCACCTCACCGGTCGCTACCCTCTCCCATTTGGAAATCTGTAGAGAAGCGGGCAAGCGGATGGTTATCGGCACCACAGGCTTGAGTGAGAACGATAAACAGATTCTGGAGGGTGGGGCGGTTGATATCGGCATCGTATTTGCACCGAATATGAGTGTTGGGGTCAATCTCTGTTTCAAACTACTCGAGCTGGCTTCACGGGTGTTAGGGGATGAGGCTGATGTAGAGATCATTGAGGCCCATCATCGTTACAAGGTCGATGCGCCATCCGGTACTGCATTACGTATGGGTGAAGTGATTGCTGAGACACTGGGTCGAGATCTGAAAAATTGTGCTGTGTATGGACGCGAGGGGGTGACCGGTCCCCGTGACAGTAAAACCATTGGATTCGAGACAATCCGCGCCGGTGATGTTGTGGGTGAACACCGTGTCTGGTTTGCTATGGATGGAGAAAGGGTTGAAATTGCTCATAAAGCCTCGAGTCGGATGAATTTTGCCCGTGGTGCCATCCGTGCTGCCGGTTGGATAGCTTCAAAGCAGAATGGGCTGTTCGATATGCAGGATGTTCTCAGTCTTAGGTGAAAACAGACGAGTACCCTTGAAACTATTACCTGAATATGAGGCGCTTTATCCACCTCTATCTGGTATTGTTTTTGATGAGCATGCTCCTTATCGGTTGCAGTAGTGAGCCGCTGGATCCGGAGCAGCAACTGCGAACCTTGATCACAGATGGGGAAGCGGCCATTGAATCTCGCAACCTTTCCGCTGTGCTGGAGATGGTCGATTATCGATACCTGGATAAACAGCAGCGCGACTATCATCAGCTACGTGCATTACTGGCAGGTTACTTTTTGCGTCATCGATCAATTTATATCATTTCAAGGATTGAACGGATCGAAATAGAAACCGGGGGCATTGCACAGGTTACGCTCTATGCCGGCCTCGCTGGATCACCGCAGGAAGATGCCATGCCATTATCCCAATGGCGGGGAGATCTCATACGTCTGCAGCTCCATGTTGTTCTTAGTGACGATGAGGCTTGGCTGGTCAGGGATGCAGACTGGCGTCCTGCTCATCCCAGTGATCTGGTGCTTCCTGGGGGCTAAATGATTTTCTGAACTGGCCCGAAATCTGCATTCAAAGCTGTTGACTGCAACCAACTATGACAGGTTTTGCCATGGCTTAGATACCGATAATGAATCAGATTCAGGGTGGTAATCTTCAAACAACCACTTCAGGTGATAGCGATAGCAGCCTTCTAGAGGCCACTACGGAAGGGATGGCAATAGGTATTCCATTCTACCAGGCCTTACAAGCGTTACTTGTACAGGAGGGTGAGGGACAACTGCTGCTAAGTCTACAGCCGGGGGTTGATACTGCTGCTCCAAGTCCTATGATTTTAGCCAAAGATGGCACGGTGTTGCCGCTCCAGTCGTTCATTGACGGCAAATCCTTGCCGGTTTTGACTGATCAGGTGCAGACACCCAGAGTTGAACAAGTCACAGACTTTGGAAGTCAGTTAAGAGTCACACAGCCACTACAACCAGAATTTCTTACTCAAAGACTTTTTCAAGCAGATCAATCGATCAAACTGCCTGTTGCTGTTCCATCAGGGGAGGAAAGCAAGCTGTTATTGGATGCAGGGAGAGTAGCTGAATCTGTCAGTCAATACTCAGTGGTCGCCATTCAACAGCCGTCTACAACGAGCCAGGCTGCCAGACCCACGATGCTTATGCCGCTGGAGATGCCTGTGGGGCAACCGGGTTGGGACAAGGCAGTTGGAGAAAGAATTCAGTGGATGGTCAGTCAAAATATCCAACAAGCCGAAATCAAGCTGACTCCTCCCAATCTAGGTCCATTGGAGATAAAGATATCACTTCAAAATGATCAGACCAGTGTCAGCTTTGTGGCAGCCCAAGCACCTACTCGTGAGGCACTGAAAGCATCGATTCCCCGCCTAAAGGAGATGTTTGGGGAGATCAATCTCAATCTTGCAAATGTCGATGTTGGCCAGCAGCAAACGGGTGAATCAACTGCAGATGGAAAGGCTGAACCGGGTTCGGATCGACACATTGTTGATGAATCAGCACCTCATGAGTCATTCACCGGGGAGGCTCGAGTGAGGATGGTTGACGGTATGGGTCTGTTGGATACCTATGCCTAGACTATGACATCACACTGGTGGTCTGGTTGACTGGTAAAATCGGTCCTCCGGCGTTCTCACGGATACGCTCCCTGCTCGTTATTGTCATCACGAATGAGTGAAAACAATTGTGACGTAACAGGCATCCTTTCTTTCTCCATCTACCTTCCATCATCTTGGCTATTTCAAACTGATCGTCAGTAGGCGAGAATGGTCTTCCGTGGGGAGGCTTAAATCGGAATGTCTGATGCGATTCATTAAACTCTTTGTTGTTATTCTGATCATGATGCTGGGTGCGGTCTTTACCGTGCTCAATGCTGACTCGGTAGAGATAAACTACTACTTTGGTAGCCGAGAGCTTCCATTATCGTTGATTGTGACCGCTGCTCTGGGGATGGGAGTCATTTTGGGTGTAATAGCTGGAATGGGCAGGGTGCTTGGACTTAAGCGGGAAGTAAACCTCCTCAAACGACGCGGTCAAGTAGTCAGCGAGGAAGTTAAAAACCTTCGTGCCCTGCCATTGAAGGAGCAGTGAGAGAGACCCTTTATGTGCTTTCTACGCTTTCCCCACCGTTGCTGCACTGAAACTATCGAGTTCTGCGATGCCGGAGGCATGAATATACGGGTGTCGTACGATGCTTGAGTTGCTGCTGCTATTGCTACCTGTTGCTGCAGCCTCTGGTTGGTATACGGCTCGGCGCGGAATGGCGACAAAAAAACAGAAAAAACCGCAAGAGATTTCTCCCGTCTATTTTAAAGGCCTCAACTATCTGTTGAATGAACAGCCGGATAAAGCGATCGATCTGTTCATCGAACTGTTGGATGTGGATAGCGATACAGTGGAAACTCATTTGGCACTGGGTAATCTATTTCGCCGTCGTGGCGAGGTGGACCGGGCGATCCGTATTCATCAGAATCTGATAGCCAGACCCAGTCTCAGTCGTGAACAACGTGCTCAGGCTCTCCTTGAGCTGGGTCAGGACTATATGCGCGCCGGCCTGTTTGATCGTGCGGAAAACCTGTTTTTGGAGCTAACTGAGCTGAGACTCTATAACGAACAGGCCTATGTTTATCTGTTAGAGATCTATCAACAGGAGAAGGATTGGTTGCGATGTCTTGAAGTTGCAGAAAAGATCACTGTTTCTCACTATCCTACGCTGCATAACGCAATTGCCCACTTCTACTGCGAACTGGCTGAGCAGATGTTGTCGCAGCAGAATATCGCGGCTGCTGAGGGGTATCTCAAACGTGCTCAACAGGTGCAACGAAGTAATGTGCGCGCACTCCTTTTGCAGGGAGAAATCGATTATACGCGAGGCGATTGCAGATCGGTTGTTCGGCTATTGCGTCAGGTTGAGGATTACGATCCTGTTTACCTGTCGGAGGTTCTGCACAGACTTGTAGAGTGCTACAGAAAACTGGGACTTCAACAGGAGTTGTTTGAGTATTTACAGCAACTGTATGAGCGTCACCACTGCACTGAAGCGATGCTGATACTCTCAGAAATGGTCGCTGATAAAGAGGGAGAGAGCGCGGCGGTTGACTCAATGCTCAGGCATTTGGAGGAGTCACCGGACCTAAAAGGTCTGGAGCGGTTGGTCAGATTGAATTTACAGCGTGGTGAAGAGAGTCCAAGGGAGACCCTTGAAGTCCTGTTGCAATCAGTGATGAAGTTGCTCGATAAACAACCGGCCTATCAGTGTGAGCATTGTGGTTTTACGGCAAAAGAACTGCATTGGCACTGCCCGAGCTGCAAGACGTGGGGAGAGATAAAACCCCAACAAGGATTGACCCGTAGCACTAGTGCTCTTTCAAGATGATAAATAACAATGAGGTGGAATTTGCATGAATAGTGGAGACTCAAGGGTCATTGTTGCACTCGATTACCCTCAGCAGGATAAGGCTCTGAGTCTTGTTGATCGGCTGCATCCCTCGCTCTGCCGGCTTAAGGTTGGAAAAGAGATGTTTACCCGTCTTGGTCCTCCCTTTGTCGAGGCGTTGAGGCTGCGCGGTTATGAAGTCTTTCTTGACCTGAAGTTCCATGATATCCCCAATACAGTGGCGGCAGCTTGCGATGCAGCAGCGGATCTAGGTGTGTGGATGACGAATCTGCATGCTTCGGGTGGCCGCAGAATGATGGAAGCAGCACGGGAACGTTTAGAGACCCGCACAAACCGGCCCTTGCTTGTTGCGGTCACAATTCTGACCAGCCTTGCTACTGAAGAGATCCACGAAATTGGTTTCAGTGGTGACCCTGCAGAAAAAGTACATCGATTGGCTGAATTAACCCATCAGGCCGGACTGGATGGTGTTGTTTGCTCTCCCAGGGAGGCGATGGCTTTGCGACAGGGACTAGGCGATGATTTTCTCCTGGTAACACCGGGTGTTCGCCCGAAACTTGCTACTCAGGATGATCAGCGACGTGTCATGACACCTGGTGAAGCAATCAGCTCAGGATCCAGTTATCTCGTTGTTGGAAGGCCGATCACCGGTGCTGATGACCCGATTCAGGCACTGCAGGCGATTAATGGTGAGATCACTGCTCATCTGTGATCTTTTGAAAGGGTAGATGAGTCAGTCGACATGAGCAATGAGGGGATCAGGGATAGGGTGCAAATATCCCTGTATGATTAGCGGAGGCAACCTTGCCTCTGTCAACAGCAATAGGTAGTGTCTTTTAAACAATGACCTTGTCAGTAAGTAGTACCTTGAAGGAGTAATGATGGTTAAAAAGATTCGAAAAGCGGTTTTTCCTGTCGCTGGAATGGGAACCCGTTTTCTTCCGGCAACCAAGGCAAACCCTAAGGAGATGCTGCCAGTGGTGGATAAGCCGCTGATTCAATATGCAGCGGAGGAAGCGGAAGAGGCAGGGGTTCAATCATTGGTGTTTGTTACAGGCCGCAATAAGCGTTCTATTCCCGACCATTTTGATAAGGCCTACGAGTTGGAGAGTGAGTTGAAAGAGGCGGGTAAGACCGACCTGTTGCAGAAGGTTCAGAACGTTCTGCCCACCGATGTGAGTTGTATCTACTTAAGACAGGCAGAAGCCCTGGGACTTGGACATGCCGTGCTCTGCGCTGAGTCTGTTGTGGAGGATGAACCCTTTGCTGTCATCCTGGCAGACGACTTAATCTACGGTGATGATGGGGTTGGCGCCATTGCCCAGATGGCTAAGATCTATGAGCAATACCAGTGCAGCGTGATACTGGTCGAGGAGGTCCCGCCACAAGATACTGGGAAGTACGGTATTGTCGAAGTGGAGGAGGATGATGGTGAAACAGCGATAGTCACCTCTATTGTGGAAAAACCCAAGCCGGAAGACGCACCTTCAAATCTAGCCGTTGTAGGGCGCTATATACTCACGCCGCGCATATTTGATTTGCTCAAACATACAGGCCGTGGCGCAGGTGGTGAAATTCAGCTGACCGATGCGATCGCCGAACTGTTGAAATATGAAAAGGTCAGGGTCTATCGGGTGAAGGGTAAACGCTACGATTGTGGGAGTAAGCTCGGCTATCTGGAGGCGACAGTCGAGTATGCACTGCTGCACCAGGAATTGGGCGATGACTTCCGTGATTATCTGAGTGAGTTATCTAAGACAATATAAAACACAGTTCAGTTGCTCCTTCTTATGAGGCCGGAGAATGGCTGCTTCCTTCTATTTTAGGGGAGCTGAGCTGAACTGCTTTAAAGTAAAAAGGCCGCACGAATGCGGCCTTTTATCTGTTTGGTACTCCCTAGGGGACTCGAACCCCTGTTACCGGCGTGAGAGGCCAGCGTCCTAACCACTAGACGAAGGGAGCAGTTTCTCACGAAAGGCGGTATTATACTGACTTGGTTGCCAGGCTCAATCACCTGGTTGAAAAAAAATTCTATTGGTCGTACCCTTGAAACAAGCTGCCAAGTGGCTGAAAACAAAATTTTCCGGATTGATTAACAGTACAGCGTCACCCGCTGGGCTGGAAAATAGGAATCCCGTGACACCCATCGTCATACCGAGGGATGAGCATAATGTTTCCCGTGCAAACATCAGTAGAAATGCGGTAAAAGTGCTCAACCGGCTACAAAATGCAGGCTATGAGGCCTATCTCGTCGGGGGGGGTGTACGTGATCTTTTACTCGGCCGCGAACCCAAGGATTTTGATGTGGCCACTAATGCCTTACCGGAAGAGGTCAAGGCGGCATTCGGAAATTGTCGATTGATTGGCAGACGATTTCGTCTCGCTCACATCCACTTCGGTCGGGAGATTATCGAAGTTGCTACATTTCGCAGTAATCAGCAGGATTCACAGGATGGAGAGCGTCAAGTAGAGAATGGCATGATTCTCCGTGACAACGTCTACGGTACTTTGGAAGAGGATGCCCAACGCCGCGATTTCACCATCAATGCACTCTACTATGATATCGGCGATTTCTCTGTAGTTGATTTTGCCAATGGCATGTCTGACCTCGAGCATGGCGTCATTCGCCTGTTGGGCGATGTAGAGAGTCGCTTTAGAGAAGACCCCGTGCGACTGTTGAGGGCGGTTAGATTTGCCGCCAAGTTGGGTTTTATCATCGATCCTGAAACGGAGTCGCCGATGGAGCGTCTGGCGCCACTGCTTGAGGATGTACCCTCAGCCAGACTCTATGAAGAGGTGTTGAAACTCTTTCTTGGTGGTTCAGCCTTGGCGACCTTTGAGAAATTACGTCATTATGGGCTTTTTGGTCAGCTTTTTCCCGCCACGGAAGAGGCACTCTCCCATGAAGATCATGAATTTCTAATTACCTTCGTCAATCGGGGATTGGCCAATACCGATACGCGACTGCAGGAGAATAAGTCGGTTACGCCGGCATTCCTATTCGCTGTTCTACTCTGGGAACCTGTCAGGCTCGGGTATGAGGCACTGCTCGAACAGGAGATCGAACTGGCAGAGGCGTTACAGACAGCGGCCAACAATGTCCTAAGTGAACAGATAAAATGTATATCCATTCCCAAGCGATTTAGTTACCCGATGCGCGACATCTGGCAAATGCAGCCACGGTTTTTGCAACGTCAGGGTAAACGACCGCACCGTCTGCTCACACATCCAAAGTTTCGCGCAGCCTATGACTTCCTTCTGTTGCGTGCAGAAGCAGGGGAGGTTGAACGAGAATTGGCAGATTGGTGGACGAGGTTTCAGGACGCCAATGGTCAGCAGAAACAGAGTATGACGGATCGGA
>JAHXHU010000238.1 GCA_025656375.1 Candidatus Thiodiazotropha sp. (ex Ustalcina ferruginea)
TTGTTGATCAATGACTTGTCACGATTTCATTGTATCAAAACAAGGGGGTTTTCAGGCCTTTCTCGTTAAGTATTTATGGGACAGCAGTGATCTGGGATAAACCTTTGGATGTGGTTATTGCTGCCCAGCCTTTCACCGTTGATGAAACCGGTGGTACCTGTAACGGAGGATCGAGTTGTAACTTTGGCGATGTCCCCGTATTCAACTGGTTTGCCCGTCTGAATACCGCCGTCTTCAATGATGATGACCAGGATGGATTCTGGGATAGCAACGAAAATGGAATAGGTCCAGAGAGCCAGTATGTCAGTGTCCGCTGGCGTGACGGCACCATCTATCAGAACTTCCCTATGGATGGTGAAGGTTTCGCACCTTTTGATGAGGTTTTCCCCTTCTTTCATTGGCTGGTGGCTGAAGTCAGCTTTGCCAACAAGAAGGCAACAGGCGCCACATTTGTTGTGGATGCCGGTGGTGAAGTCCTTCCAGATAATGGTTGGGATATGCCCTCGCTTGACGAGTTGACACCACAGGCACAGGTCTGTACACCGGCTCAATCACTGAATCCTGATGATCCGGATGCAGGCTGTACCGTTGGTGATCCTCTCGTCAATCCAAACGCGGGCAACAACCTTTCCCGGACTGAGACCGGTCAAGTGCTGACCGCGGCCTTCCAGGGCTTCCTGGGACAGACCAGTGTCATACAGTTCGGTAAGACCGACTATGTAAATTTCACAGCGCCAGATTTCACAACCATTCCACCTACCTTGCCTCAGTTCGTTGGTGAGAATGGCGGTGTTTCAGGTATTGTCTACTATGCCACCGTACGTGCCGAGGATGAGCCTCAGTTTACGGCTGCAGAGACCTGGGAGCCAGGTATTCCCCGTGTACAGATTAACCTGTATGCCGATGGTGACATCGACTGGAATCAGAACGGTGGTTTGCCTGAACCGGACGATGGTGTCATTGATGATATCAATGGTAATAACACTATCGACTTAGCTGACGTAGATAATTATCCTCTAGGCTGGGCCGATGGCGGTGCGCCTGGTAATGAAGATGTCGACCGTAATGGTAATGGCGCCTTCGACCGTGGTGATGCCCTTGCTGTCACATGGACCGACAGTTGGGATGACAGTCTGCCTACCGGTTGTCAGGGTCAAAACCTGATCGACTTCGATCTGGATGGCACCATTACCGATGAAGAAAACAGCCGCTGCTTTGACGGTCTGCGTAACTTCAATCAAGTACGCCCTGGTGTATTTGACGGTGGTTTTGCTTTCAACAACTACGATACATCGACACTACCTGCAGCTATTCAAACCAGTCTGAATGCTTTCTATGCAAGCAGACGTGGTGTAGATAATCCTCTTCACCTGCCTGAAGAGTGGATGTTGCCCTCCGACTATATCGTCGAAGCAGCAACACCAGGTGGTTACAAACTGGTGAAGGAAGAGCACAAGAACGTCGATTTTGGCGATCAGTACATCCCCTCCACTCAGGCAATAGCAGCAGCTTGTGTCGGCGACATGCGTCCGGTTCCTGCTTTGCTGGCGATGGCGACCAAGGATGGCAGCGGTGATCTTGCACAGATTCTCCCTGGCTTGGATCCTGCCGATGTCGCAGCACCTTTTGCCGGTGTTGATCGTCCGCTCTGTGACCTAAAAGAGGTTCCCCTCTCTGGTGCACAAAATGCGGGTGTTGAATTCTTTCTGATGACAGATGTGCCCTTAGTGGGCAATGCCTCAGGCGTAGTCCTCAATGACCTGGCCAATGAGTTCAACCCGAATTCTCCGGCCTTTGGTGAGAAGTTTGCGCCACCGAATGCACCTGTCGCTTTCTATGACGCGGAAGGCAATCAGGTGAGCCGTGTCTATGCAGATACCTACGGTCGTTACAATGCCGTAGTGCCTTCGACCTTTACGGCCAATCTGCCTCAGCCTTCGGGTCAGTCGCCTAGCATGTTTGTCTCCTGCATGAACGATGCTGGTCCTATACCTAACCCTGCTTATAATCCGGCATTGGATGCGGATGGTGACAACATTGATGATAACGGCAATGCATCAACCATGCTCGATCCGTACTTCAACAAGCAGTTCAGCCAGTTCTGCTACACATTCCAGTATATGCCGGGTGCCACAACCTATCTGGATACCCCGGTCGAGCCAATTGCAGCCTTTGCCGGCCCCGGTAATTTCCCGGTGGACTGCGAACGTCCGACCCTGATCCCGATGATCAGATATGTGAAACGTCGTGGCACAAATATCGGACCTTTCGCTCTGCCAGGACAGCAGATCCGTATCCAGGCAATGGGTAATAACGTACTGGTACCGAATCCCGAGTGGGATGGTGTGGATCTGGCCAACAAGTTTGTATCGCGTAATTACAATTTTGGAGGAAATCCTCTAGCCAAACTGGTGGCAGCAGACGGTACAGAAACACCGATGACTGTAGTCAATGGCAACGGCAACCGGATATTCGCGGAAGTACCGGCTGTTGCTCCGGGCGACTACCAAGTGGTGGTGACACGTGTGGGTGGCGTTCTTGCCCCGGTTGATTCGCCCCTCGGTGTAACGCTGACAGTGGGTACTATGCTTGGTACTGCTGAAGTGGGTGTGCGTCCTGACGGTGGATTCTATAACGTCTGGAGTGTGCCAGGTGACTTCGCCACCATCCAGGAAGCGATCGGTGATCCTACCAAGTTAGGTCAGCCCGGTGTTGCAGCAGGCGACCTGATTCTGGTTGAGCCTGGCGTCTATGATGAAATGGTCATCATGTGGAAGCCGGTGAAACTGCAAGGCTGGGGTGCCGGTGCTGTGACCCTTAATGCCCGTCAGTCTCCGACCGAAAAGATTGTTCAGTGGCGTGCCCTGGCAAGAAAGCTGGACGACGATGGTTCCATCGACCGTCTGATGGGCCAGACATTGGCACCTTTGGGCTTTCCTGCGCTGGCGGAAGCACTGTTTCCAACTGAGCAGGGCGCCGGTATCTTTGTCGTAGGCAAGCGTACCGGTACAAACCGTTTCGGTGCCCCTGCTAACCGGGGTGCCCGCATCGATGGCTTTACCATTGTGGGTGCCAGCCAGGGTGGTGGCATCGTCGCCAATGGTTTTAACCAGTTCCTGAATATCAGTAACAATATTGTGACTTCCAACGCTGGTATCTTTGGCGGGGGTATCCGCATTGGACATCCCAATATCAGCCATGAAATCACAGCTGAGACCGATTACAATCTCGGCGGTGTGGATGAGAATGAAGTGGGCGCTTTGGTCTATGACGATGCACGAAATGACCGGATTCGTATCCACCACAACCACATCACTCAGAATGGTAATTCCAATGGTACGGGTGGTGGTATCTCTCTGAATGTCGGCGCTGATGCTTATAGGGTCCAACAGAACTGGGTCTGCGGTAACTTCGGCAAAGGCAACGGTGGTGGTATTTCACACTTCGGCCGTTCCAACGGCGGTGTGATAGAAGATAACCACATCATCTTCAATGAGCTCTTTAACCAGCAGGTGGGTACAGCGCCTTCGGGTGGCGGTATCTTCATCGGCGGACAGCCACCTTTGATGGCTGCCGACGAGACCGGCCTTATGCTCTCTTCGGGTACTGGCCATGTCTCTGTTGATGCCAACATCATCCGCGGCAATGCCGCCGGTGCTGGCGATGCTAGTGCTATCCGCATCGATACGGCCAATGGCCTTGATGTTGATCGCAGTCTGGGTGCCCGTGGCCCCTGGTACGATGTGTTTGTCTACAACAACATGATCGACAACAATGTAGCTGGTGTAGCGGGCGCTATCTCCGTATCCGACTCATTGCAGGCGATCATCCGTAACAACACAGTTGCCAACAACGACAGTACCGCAACGGGTTCTCAGGCGTTTGAAATCACCAATCCCAACCTCTCTATTCCTCAGCCAGCAGGTATTATCTCCAGGCTGAATGGACCAGCGATGTCGCAGTTGGTGAATATCAATGATGCTACCGGCGATGTCTTTATCGATCCAGCGACATTACGTGATCCTGACGGTGAGTTGTTCTCCGATCTGTTACTGCGTAACAACATCGTTTACCACAACCGGTCGTTCTTCTGGCTGAATTTTGATAGCCCAGCTACAGCGATCAGTGAAACAGGGCTTTTCCCTGCTACTGATACCTGTCTGGCCAGCGTGCCTGTCGACCTGACGACGTTCGATCCAGCAGTATGTAATGCGGATCTGGTTAACATCGAAGGCTACACCAACGATCTGGCAGTCATGAACGGAAAAGTTGAAACAGCTGATGTGCTGGATGCATGCTTCTCACTCCTGCAAACCGGCGAGTTGGTACAGGTTCCGGGCAGTAACACCTTTATTACAGGTGATGCTGGATTCGTGAACGAGTACTTCAATGAAAGTCGTGACGGCTTCCTGTTTCCTGAGTTCAAGACACTGGCTACAGCGGGTGCCTTCGATGAGGGTGGCAACTTTATCCAGGTTGCTTTCGGAGCTTTGTCCCTGGTCGAGCTGGATGACGTGACAGGTAATACTGAAGGTCCTCTGTATGACTATCACCTGACAGCGGCCTCCGCGGCCATCAACAACGCAGCTAATGTTGGTGCCGCAAGTCGCCTTGGTGTTGATATCGACAACGAAGCACGTCCTAACAATGGTCTGAATGACATCGGTGCCGATGAGGCGATGTAAAAGAGCGATGTGGATTGATCTCCCGATAGTGGAACCCTTACTAGTAGAGAGTTCCACCCAAGGGGATCAGCAAACAGCAGAATTTGTTTTTAGGCAGTTACAAAAAATGATGAGGAGTAACGCCAGATGAAATTTTTTACAAATAAAGCTCTCAGCGGAGCAATAGCAATCACATTGCTCGGGATGATCGGAAGCGCCGGTGCTGTTGTGAATATTCAGTGTCCTGGAGATACTGATGGTGACGCAGTGATCGATGATACGAATGCCCCTGGCAACCATAAATGTATGTCTCTGATCGCAGGTGACAGTTTTGCCATCATGTCAGATGACAATCCCATGTACATCTTCGGTTTTGGCGATCAGACAGGGACACCCGAAGCAGATGTTATCTCAAATGGTATTCTGGATGCGGAATGGTCCGGTCCGACTATCGAACTGGATGAGGGAGATGAGCTTTGGCTTAACCTGTCAAACGTGGGTACCGTTATTCGTCCCGATCTGTTCGATCCTCACACGATTCACTGGCATGGTTTCCCCAATTCCGCCACTGTCTTTGATGGCGTGCCTGAGGTCTCAGTCAGTATCAACATGGGCGCGACCCTGAGTTACTACTACAACGTTGTCGAGCCAGGCACCTACATCTACCACTGTCATGTGGAAGCCACTGAGCATATGGAGATGGGCATGTTGGCCAACCTCTACGTACACCCTGCACAAGATGCGACGGGTTGTGCGAGTGGCATACCGGGTTGTCCTGTTGCCACACGTAAAGGTGGCACAGCTGCTAATGCGCCTATGGGCTATGCCTACAATGACGACGATGGCACAACAGCTTTTGATCAGGAGAAGGCCCTGCAGTTAGCCAGTTTCGATTCAGACTTCCATGATGCCAGTCTGTTTGTACAGCCACTGCCATTCGCCTTGTTGGAAGGAGATTATCCGCAGATCAACGGTCGTGGCTATCCCGATACTGTTGTGTCTGGAAGCCTCCCGGCCCCGGTGGATGACGTGAACGGAAAAGTGACAGGTAATCCGGGTGAACTACTGAATAACGGAACCCCAACCCAGACACTGGATTCGGTGATCAGTGTTGCTCAAGGTGAGCGGCTCTTGCTTAGGCTCTCCAATGTGGGTCTGGATCGTTTCTGGACACTCACTGCACCGGGCCTGAAGATGCAGCTTGTCGGTACCGGCGCCCGCCACATGCGTGGTACTGACGGAAAGAATCTCTACCGCACTACCTCTTCTGTAAATTTCGGCGGTGGTGAAACGCACGATGTGATCATTGATACCACGGATGTTGCAGCAGGGACTTACTTCCTGCATGCCACTGAATTGCACCAAATGAGCAACAGAACGCAGTTCGACGGCGGAATGATCACCGAAATCGTTGTGAACTAAGGCCAAGCCGAGCTAGGAGATAATGATGATGAGAAAACTACTCAAACAACCTGGACGGCTGATGGGCGTCCTGATGTTGGGTGTGGCGAGCCTGCTCCCTTGGGCACAGTCTCAAGCTGCCCACGACATTCGTGGGATCACCCCGCAACCAGGGGGCGAGTTCAATCTGTACGCCTTCCCTTTCAATATGAACCTGCCGGAAGGCACCAGTCTTCGCATGTGGGGTTTTGGTGATATGAATGCGGGAACTGGCGCATCCCATCCGCAAGGGCAGGGATACGCACTACCCCAGTATCCGGCGCCGACCCTGATTGTCACTGAAGGCGAATCGATCACGATCAACATGACCAACTACGGTGTACCGAATCCGGTCTCCATTATCGTTACCGGTCACCAGGTTACTGCGACCGCTGGTTCACCGGGTCTTTTGACCAACACTTCGGGTCCTTCGGGCACTCAAACAGTGACCTACAGCTTCACAGCAGGTAGCCCGGGCACCTATATCTATCACAGCCTGGATGGTGCGAATCCCGGGCTGCATGCAGAGATGGGTCTTCAGGGTGTCATGGTTGTTCGGCCAGCCGATGGCAGTCGTACTGCCTATGGTACCGGGACAGGCACGGACTATGACCAGGAAAATCTCTATCTGATGACAGAAGTGGACCCCGATATTCATATTCAGATGGAAAAGGGCCACTACGAGCATTTCACCAATTCGGATCGGTATGCCAAAGTCTGGTTTTTGAACGGCCGGGTCTTTCCTGATCTCTTTCAGGGAGACTACAACAACCTGTTTCCGAACCAGCCCTATGAGTCCCTGGTAAAGGCCCATCCCGGCGATACCGTTCTGGTACGTAATGTGAATGCCGGTCATGACTCCCACCCCATGCACTACCATGGTGAAAACCTGAGGTTCATTGGACGGGATGGCAAGATGCTCAGCTCTGATGGCGTGATGGCCGACCTGGGGCGTTCGGACAACACCATCAACTCAGCACCCAAGCAGACAGTCGATGCCCTTTGGACCTGGACTGGCAAGGATCTCAACTGGGATATCTATGGTCACGATACCGGCCATGTCTGTGTCGATGGCGATGGCGATGGATTCGGTGATACGGCGAGTGGAACGACCTACGAACATGAGTATTGTGCTGATCACGGCAAGGCACTTTCCGATCTGGTCGCCTTGCCGGGTGTCGGTGAACTGAGTCTCGGTGGTTGGTGGAGTGGTAGTCCCTTCCTGGGCGATACAGGCGACTTGCCTCCGGGTGAGGGCGGTCTGAATCCCTTCGGCGGTTACTTCCTGGTATGGCACTCCCATGCTGAGAAAGAACTCACCACCTTCGATATCTTCCCTGGTGGATCACTGGGTGCAGTTGTCGTCCTTCCGCCTTACGTCGGCATTGATGAATAAGTGGGGAGGGAAAGACAATGAAAAGGTCTAAAACCATGAATGTTAAGATCAAACCAATTGTAATTGCATGCGCCTTGGCTCTGGCAACCGGTCCCGCCATGGCATTGACAGATAAATATCTGATTGCCAAAGAGTTTGTCAAGACTATGCCCGATGGCTCTACTGTCACGATGTGGGGTTACGCGGAAGATGTGGGTGGCGCTTGTTATAATACGACGCCGATAGCCGCCCGATTGGCTAGCGCAGACTGTCAAAATCCAATAGCCACCGCTCCGGGTCCTGAACTGGTAATACCTGTAGGCGAGCCAAATTTCAGAATTTTTCTGACCAATCTGCTGACTGTTCCCAGTTCTATCATTATGACCGGGCAGGAACGTCCCCATTCTAATAATGTCAGCAATGGCCCTACCTGGAATTTTGGCCCGGTTGGTAATCGTACCAGCGCGACACAAAAAGTACGCTCCTATGGTCGTGAAGCGGGTCCCAACGGTGGCCGTAGGGCCTATGTTTGGCGTAACAGCCGAGGTACCCCCATCGCAAATCCAGGTGGTACTTTCACCTACTACTCCGGTACAGAACCCCAAAAGCAGGTCTACATGGGGCTATATGGTGCTGTTACAAAGAATGCGGCTGCCGGAGAGATCTATCCGGGCGTACCTTTTACGAATGAACAAATACTGTTCTATAGTGAAATTGACCCGGACCATAATGCTGCGGTTGCAGCAGGTGATCTGAGTTATACGCCTATTGCCTATCACCCAAAGTGGTTCCTGATCAATGGGGAACCCTATGAGGCAGGGGTAACTCCGGATATTGCAGTAGGCAGCGCCGGCGTGCCGACACTGCTGCGTTTTCTGAGTGCATCCAGTGAAAATCATGTACCTGTCCTTCAAGGTCTGCACGGCATGATCCATGCGGAAGACGGTATTCAGTACACCTGGCAGGACGGAGTGACAGGGGCCACAACTACGGCACCTCGTCAACAGTACTCAGTCGGTTTACCCCCACTGATGACAAAGGATGTGATGGTTACGCCAGCGTTGGAAGGGCGCTATGCGGTCTATGATGGCAACGGCTATATGACCAATCCCAGTGACCCGGAAGTTGTCACCGCTGGTGATACCGTGGGTGGTATGTTGCGCTTCCTGAACTTCGGACCTAGTGTTGCGAATGCACCACCAGTTGCATTGCCTGACACACTGACCATTGAATTCCCAGAAGGCACCATGACCGGTGTGAGTGGCGTGGTGGATGTCCTGGCCAATGACACTGATCCTGAATTAATGCCACTCACTATCACACAATTTGATGCCACAACACCCGAAATCGGTGGTACCGTCTCATGCCTGGGAGCGGAGTGTACCTTTACTCCAGCAGGGGGAGATCCTAATCCTTATACAACCGGAACAGGTACATTTACCTATACAGTTTCAGATGGTAGCAACCCTGTGGCAGGTGTTGTGGTGACCGTTGATGTGATTGAGAACATGGCACCGACGCCCGTAACGGATGATGTCGCGACTGATACCGGTGTCGTACTCGACTTCAACGTACTGACCAACGATACAGATCCAGAAACAGATACGCTCTCAATTGTCTGCAGGTATCGTTGAAGGCTCATTGACCTGTGACAATGGAACGGGTGCCTGTACCTATACACCACCTGCTGTGCCATCAATACTGCCATTGGTTGAGACATTCACCTACACTGTCGAAGATGCTATCAACCCGGAAAGTGCAGCGACTACCGTAACCATTACGGTCACTGATCCCACACCTGCAGCGCCCGTCGGCGTTAACGATACCTATAACATGGTTGAAGATGGTGTCTTGGATGTGGCGGCTCCCGGCGTATTGGAGAACGACACGGATGCCAATGGTGATGCATTAACTGCGGTGATGGTGAGCGGGCCGACTAATGTGCGTCCGGATCCAAACAACCCAGGTATTTTCCTGTTCAATCTGAGCCCCGACGGTTCGTTCCATTATGAGCCTGATGTTGACTTCAATGGTGTGGACAGCTTTACCTACGTGGTGGATGACGGTACGTCAATCAGTGATTTAACGACAGTCACGATTACGGTTGATCCACAGAATGACACGCCAATCGCCAATAACGATACGCTGTTTCTACAGGACGCCTCGTTGACCACCTTGAATGCGGATGGAGAAGTCATCGAGACCATCTTTAACATCGCGGCACCTGGCGTGCTTGATAACGATGTTGATGTGGATGCAGCTGATACGCTAACGGCAGCGGAGGTCAATGATCCGGATGGTGTCACGCCCGAACTGGTAGGAACGGATGGTGCAGCTACGATCACGGTTGATCATGCTGCAAGCGGTATAGTGGGTAGCCTGACCTATGAGGCAACCGACACATCCGCGGCTGTCAGTAATGTGGCCCAGGCCGATTTCATGAGACTGGTCTCCGTGAGTCGCTCTGAGTACAACATGCGTCAGAATGCCAATCCGGCCAATGATGACTGGCGTATCAGGGGCAGTGTGGATGCCAGTATCGTTCCAGGAACCCAGGTGCATGTCTTCCTGGTCAGGGGGGTGTTGATGTCGCAGAGATTCTACCGACTGTGACTGGGAATAATAACGGTCTGGTTCGGGACAATCGCAACTGGGGCATCAATGCCAACAATGTCGGCAATGCTGGACTTCTTGCTCTACCCGGGGATACTCTGCGGGTTGAGGTGGAAGGGAATGCAGATGCGATCTACCTGAACTATCCTGTGTTTATCCAGCCTTAATGCAAATGGCACTCAACCCCTGGTTATTCCAGGGGTTGATTTATTAAATCACAGGCAAGTAGTATCAGTATGAGCTTTAAGGGTAGGTGTTCATGAAAAACCCTGACTATTCCGATAGGCCAAGTAAGGATGACCAGGAAAGTCATCCTAAAGGTCATCCACTGTTAATTATCATGGTAGTGGTTATCTGTATGACAGTGTTGATGGCTTTTGCCTCCTCCGTTGCCAAAAGCGCCGAAAGCCTGGCGACTGTCACCCAATCTCAGCAATCTATTTTCAAGGACTGGAAACCTCCGGTTGCTCAGCCTGTCAAACTGCCCTCTCCGGTTTCCCCTCAAACAGCCAAGGTGATTGC
>JAHXHU010000377.1 GCA_025656375.1 Candidatus Thiodiazotropha sp. (ex Ustalcina ferruginea)
AACTGCTGAATTCATTTTTTCCTTCCTTTGCCATAAACCGGAACACTGGGAATTATAAATGAATATTTTATTCAGGACACTACACTAGTGGATCTTCCCACCGACCTGGCACAGCAACTTCTGGATGAACTGGCAGTTGGCATACTGGCCGGCTCCATCCATGCTTCGCCATTGGCCTATCTTCGGGGGCTGATCAAGCGGGCGCAGACTGGGGAGTTTACGCCGGAATCAGGTCTGAGGATCGCTGAGCAACGCAAATGCCGGACCAATATAGAAGCTGCATTGCGCCGTTCAGAGGTAGCGGGTCTTGAGAGCCTGCCTACTGATACCCCTATCGTGGATAGCCAGCTGGCTCAGAAAATAGCCGCCATGAGAAGGGCGGCGCAAGGTACGGAGAAAAGCTTGGACTGACATACAGTTGGTGTCCGTCTTTTATTGGGCACCGAGTTCATATTTTGCACCCAATAAATTTGAACCCTGATTCCAAGTAACCGCAACTATGTGCATCAGCTGCGTGTCTACGAAGGCAACACCCTGCGTGCCGGGCTTTCTCGCATGCATGGACTACGCCATGCCTATGCCCAAAACCGCTACGAAGAGCTGACCGGGTGTAAATCCCCGGCTGTGGGAGGTCCGGAAACCAAGGCGCTGACCCCGGAACAACGCGAGGTTGACCGCCAGGCGCGTCTCACCATCAGCAAGGAACTCGGTCATGAGCGTGTGGCGGTCGCTGCGGCCTATTTGGGCAGATGATACTCTCGATGTTCGTGTCGCATTTTTCTCCGGATAAAGTGGTGTAAAGAGCATTTATATGGCGCGATTATCATGATTGCGCCATTAGCATTGCCCTCTTCACGATAAATACGAAGAATAAGCGACAAATAAATAATTTATATGTCGGTAAAACACCTTTCGCAACATAAAAACTTTTGTGTGCCACTTGAGATTCACCTGATACACTACTTTACAATTAGACGGCTAAGTGCATAATATGATGACATGATCAAACGATCTCTCTGGCTGGACCGGGTTCAGCAAGCCTGGACTCGGCGGTCTATCGTCTGGCTGTCTGGCGTCCGCCGTGTAGGTAAGACAACATTGACCCGGATGCTGCCTGATACGGTGTACATGAACTGCGATCTGCCCTCCACCCTGCGAGCGCTGGAAGACCCGGAGCTGTTCCTCGACAGCCAGGAGAAGGGCAGCATACTGATCTTTGACGAAGTACATCATCTCGACGACCCCAGCCGTCTGTTGAAGATTGCCGCCGATGAATATCCCCATCTAAATGTACTGGCTACCGGTTCTTCCACTCTGGCGGCAACCCGCAAGTTCCGCGATTCGCTCACCGGGCGCAAGCAGGCGATTCACCTTTGTCCGGTGCTTTGGGAGGAGTGCGATGATCCTTTCGGAGTGCGTGATCTGAACCACCGCCTGTTACACGGCGGGTTACCCGAGCCATTGTTGGCCGCGCGCAAGGATCCCGCATTTTTCAACGAATGGATTGACAGTTTTTATGCACGGGACATTCTGGAGCTGTTTGGCATCCGCAACCGCCAGGGGTTTTTGTCGCTGTTCCGGCTTTTGCTGCGTCAAAGTGGTGGGCAACTGGATTACAGTCAACTGGCGAATTTAAGTGAGTTGAGCCGTGTCACGGTCAAGGCTCACATCGAGGCTATGCAGGTAGCCCATGCGGTGCATCTGTTGCGCCCCTTTCACGGCGGCGGCAAGCGTGAAATCGTCAGTCGGCCCAAGTGTTATGCTTTCGATACCGGCTTCGTCACTTTCGAAAAGGGCTGGGACACTATCCGTGATGATGACCGGGGCCTGTTGTGGGAACACCTTGTACTGGATGCATTGCGTTTTCGTTTTGCCGACGAGGATATTTTCTACTGGCAGGACAAGTCACATCGGGAAGTGGATTTCGTGATTCGCCGTGGGCGTGACCGAGTGGATGTCATGGAGTGCAAGATTAATCCGGATAAGCTCGATGCGAAACCGGTCGAGGTGTTCCGCAGCCTGTATCCGGAAGGGGAGAATTACATTGTTAGTCCCACAGTGAAAAAGCCATACAAAGTTCGACGGGGTGGTTTAGTGTTTACTGCATGCACCACAAGGGATCTTCCATCATGAAACCCGGAGAACATAAAACCGTCCAGGCCCGCATTCTCAAGTATGCTGAGGTTATTGGCTGGACCTTTGTGCCCCGTGAGGAAGCGGAGCAGTGGCGTGGTTATGATCCGGACGCAGTGCCTATAAAGATCGGGAAAAAATATATCAGAACCGCTACGAAGAGCTGACCGGGTGTAAATCCCCGGCTGTGGGAGGCCCGGAAACCAAGGCGCTGACCCCGGAACAAAGCGAGGTTGACCGCCAGGCGCGTCTCACCATCAGCATTGCCCTAACGCAAGAAATAGTTGACGTTCGTTCATTATTTAACTATGTTCATCAATAATGAACGTATTAATATAATGTACGCAGGTTTAATTATGGATACTGCTCCCGGAAAAATGGCACATAAAGAGGAGGGGGTTCTGCAAAAGGTCTTGCAAGTATTCTACAACACCACGGGATTACGGATTGCTGTTGAGACTGCGGAACCCATCAATAATGCCGAATGCCGGGCAGATGCCCTGGTACGTTTAGTTGCACCTGGCGCAAACCGTCAATTTGCCGTGGAGATCAAGACCCGGGTTACCCGGGCCACCCTCGGGATGGCGGTTCATCAATTGGAACGATTTCCGCAAAAAGGGCTGGTTGTTACGGACTATGTGAATCCAAAGATGGCCGAGCGGCTGAAGGCAATGGACATGCCTTTCCTGGATGCCGCAGGCAACGCCTATATCAACGAGCCGCCCGTGTATGTCTACATTAAGGGCAACAAACCCCTCGAGAAGCCCCACAGGAAGCTCCCAACCCGCGCCTTCCAGCCGACTGGCCTGAAAGTGCTCTTTGCACTGCTCTGTCGTCCTGGCCTGGAAAATGCGCCCTATCGTGATATCGCGAAAGCAGGCGATGTCGCCTTGGGCACAGTGGGATGGGTAATTACCGATCTGAGGGAACTAGGCTATTTGGTGGACATGGGCAAGCGGGGCCGCCGGTTGACCAACAAGGAGAAACTGATCGAACGCTGGGTTACCACCTATCCGGAGCAGCTGCGGCCCAAGCTGGTATTGGGGCGCTACAAAACAGTTGATCATGACTGGTGGAAACATGCACAGATCACGAGCACTCAGGCTTACTGGGGTGGGGAAGTGGCAGCGGCAAAACTGACGAACTATCTGAAGCCGGAACAGGTAACCATTTATGCCCAGAAAACGCTGGGCGAGTTCCTGCTCACAAACAAACTGAAGAAAGACCCAAATGGCGATGTGGAAATCCTGGAAGCCTTCTGGCAGACGGAATATGATTGGCCGTACCCCGAGTTAACACCGCCCCTGCTGATCTATGCTGATCTGCTGGCAACATGCGATGCCCGGAATATTGAAACTGCAAGGATGATTTATGAGCAACAGCTTACCGGACTTATCCGGGAAGATTGATCCCTCGCTGGTGGAAGTTTTTGATGCGATTGCGGAAGTGGCCGCCGCCAGGAGTGTTCCTTATTTTGTAGTGGGGGCCACGGCCAGAGATATGATCCTGAGCCACGGCCATGGTATTGCAAATAAGCGCGCCACTGTTGATCTAGATCTGGGGATTGAAGTTGCTGAGTGGGATGAATTTTCTGCCCTGAAGGATGAAGATATGTTGCGCAGCTCCACTGGGGTGGGGGATGCGTTTGAAGAATGCCTACAATTCCTGGAAATTCTTAAGACAGGAATTCAAGAGAGTCAGGGATAATGGTTGCAGGCGATGCAAAGCAGAAAAATGACGTTATGTAGGAGAACGAGTTAAGTGGCAGTCAAGAAGAAAAGATCGGCTAAAGAAACAGCTAAGAAAGGGGTTAAGCGTGGTAGTGCTGGAGAGAGCAGCCAGGTCGTCAATGTGAAGTCCCTTGAATCCTGGATCTGGGATGCGGCCTGTTCCATTCGCGGGGCCAAAGACGCACCGAAGTATAAAGATTTCATCCTGCCGCTGATCTTTACCAAGCGGCTCTGCGATGTCTTTGATGATGAGATTAATCGTATTGCAGAAGAGATCGGTTCGTGAAAAAAGGCCTTCCCGCTGGTGAAGGCTGACCATAAGCTCGTCCGGTTCTATCTGCCACTGATGCCTGAAGACCCGGAGCAGCCGGTCTGGTCTGTTATCCGCAAACTGGCGGACAAGATCGGTGAACAGCTCACAACCTACCCGCGCGAGATCGCAAAAGAAAACGCGTTGCTACAGGGCATCATCGACCGCGTTGACTTCAATGCCACCACCCATGGCCAGCATGACCTCGATGATGACCGCCTCTCCAACCTCATCGAGGCCGTCAGCACCAAACGCCTTGGGCTGGACGATGTCGAGGCTGATATCATTGGCAAGAGTTACGAATATTTGATCCGCAAATTCGCTGAGGGAGGCGGCCAGAGTGCAGGGGAGTTCTACACGCCCTGGGAGGTCGGTCTGATCATGGCAAAGGTGGTGGATGCCGAGCCGGGTATGGAGGTGTATGACCCCACCTGCGGTTCCGGTGGTCTGCTCATCAAGTGCGAAATTGCCATGGAAGAGAAGATGAGCCTGCGCAGTAGAAAAAAATACGTACCGCTGAAGCTCTATGGCCAGGAATACATCGCCGAGACCTGGGCCATGGCCAACATGAACATGATCATCCACGACATGGAAGGCGAGATCGAAATCGGCGATACCTTCAAAAAACCCAAATTCCGCAATAAGGCTGGCAAACTGCGCACCTTCGACCGTGTGGTCGCCAATCCCATGTGGAACCAGGACTGGTTCACCGAGGCCGACTACGACAACGACGAACTAGACCGCTTCCACGCCGGTGCTGGCTTTCCCGGCAAATCCTCCGCCGACTGGGGCTGGGTGCAGCACATGCATGCCAGCCTGAACGACAAGGGCCGTGCCGCCGTAGTGCTCGACACCGGTGCTGCCTTGCGTGGATCGGGCAATGCCGGTACCAACAAAGAGAAGACGGTTCGCCAGTGGTTCGTGGACAACGACCTGGTCGAGAGCGTGCTCTACCTGCCGGAAAACCTCTTCTACAACACCTCCGCGCCGGGTATCGTGCTGTTTCTCAACAAGGCCAAACCAAAAGCGTGCCAGGACAAAGTCTTTCTAGTCAACGCCAGCCAGATTTTTAAAAAGGGCGACCCTAAAAACTTCATTCCGGACGAGGGCATCGAAAAGATTGCTGATACGCTCAGAAACTGGAAAGAAGAGGAGAAACTCAACCGCATCGTTGACCATGCTGAGTTGAAAAAGAATGACTACAACATTTCACCCAGCCGCCTGAGGCAGATTCTGGAGTGAAGGGAGTTATACTTATTTATAGCTATTTATAGTGTCTCGTGGCTATAATCATGTATAAATAGCTATAATTCGCTAGAGGTACGTAGATGGATCCAATCAAAAACCCATTTTCACCTGGTGCCGGGGCTCCCCCGCCTGAACTCGCGGGAAGAGAAGGGGTTCTCGAACAAACCCGCATCCTGCTGGGCCGGGTCAAACAAAAGAGGCCAGAGAAGAGCATCTTGCTGACAGGGCTTCGTGGTGTCGGAAAAACCGTCCTGCTCAATGAAATGGAGCGTACTGCACTGGCGGACGGGTACCGCACGATACTTGTTGAAGTTCACGAAAACAAGTCGCTGGGCATTCTGCTCGTGCCCCACTTGCGACGGCTGTTATACGAGCTTGATCGACTGGTGGGCGCTGGGGATAAAGTGCGCAGGGGCTTGGCCGTTCTGAAAAGTTTCATCGGCGCAATCAAGGTAAAGGTAGATGATGTTGAATTTGGGCTGGATATCGATCCAGAGGTCGGCACGGCGGACAGCGGTGATCTTGAGATTGATCTGCCCAGCCTTTTCACTGTTGTGGCGGAAGCCGCAACAGAGCGTGGCAGTTGTGTTGCCATCCTCATTGATGAGATTCAATACCTAAAAAAGAAAGAACTCAGTGCGCTCATCATGGCCATGCATAAGATGCAGCAACGCCAACTGCCTCTGGTTCTGCTCGGCGCCGGTCTCCCGATACTCCCAGGGCTGGCGGGAGAATCCAAGTCCTATGCCGAACGGCTCTTCAGCTTTCCCGATATTTGCGCACTTTCCAAATCCGATGCAATCAAGGCCCTGCAAGGCCCGGTGAAGGAATACGGGGTTGACTTTGAAAAGACGGCCCTCCATGAAATATTCCGGCTGACGCAGGGGTATCCATACTTCCTGCAAGAATGGGGCTATCAAGCATGGAACCGTGCCTACTCCTCCCCGATTGATCTCGCTGTTGTTCAAAATGCCTCCGAGACGGTAATCCATCGTCTCGATGAGAACTTCTTTCGGGTTCGTTTTGATCGACTTACACTCGGAGAAAAGCGGTTTCTACATGCTATGGCATGCCTGGGATCCGGGCCCCAGCGCACCAGTGATATAGCAGAACTCATGAAGGTGAAAATCAACAGCCTGGGGCCAACCCGGGCAAATCTGATTAAGAAAGGTATGATCTACAGCCCATCTCACGGCAACATGGCCTTTACCGTGCCATTGTTTGATGAATTCATGCGGCGTGTTATGCCGGAGTTTGAGGCCAATGGTCAGACTTGAACGAATAGCGGTTGTCGAAGAGCCAGCAATAGTCAAGGAATCCTTGACAGTTCGACAGGCCACACTTGAGCATGCTCATTATCGTAAGGTGATTGATGTGCAGCAGATGCAGGTGGATAAGGATTTAGAGGCGGTGATTGGAAAGTTGATGAAGGAGGGAGGGGGTAAATGACTGATGCTAGCCTGCTCATTCATCCACTCCCGGCTGGCTGGAGTGATCGTAGAACCCGGATGGCAGTGGATGATAGTGGCACACAGTACGTGATTCACCGTTCTTGGTGTCTGGCAGGTGGGTTGTGCAGCGGTTTAAGTCAATATGCTCCCAGCGGAGGCTGACCAGCTCTCCTTGGCGCATGGCGGTCTCCAGTGCCAGGCAAACGACAGGGAGAAGGAAAGGGTTTTTGGCCTCCTTGCACGCTTCCAGTCGGTGTGCAAGCGGATGCTTGAGGAAAGCACGGATACGGGAGGACTCGGACGCGGGCTCCTTTCTTTAATGGAGTTACTTCTTCCTGGTAGCGTTCTAGCAGCGCCCGCAGTGTGGTTGATTCCGCCTCTGCTCGGGAGACGAACAGTCCCTGATCCATCTCGTACTCGGTTGCTCGTGCCCAAGTCTCGGCCGCAGCCTTGGTCTCAAAGGTCTTGGTCTGCAGGGGGTAGCCCTTTTTCCGGACCTGGGCCTGCCACTGGTAAGGGCCGCGTTTTCTGAAAGTTGCCATTGACTCACTCCGTTCATTTGCGAACGAGTGTGACAACGCTGTGACAAATAGTCAGTAGGAAACCAAATCAAGAACTGTCTTGGTTTTTAACTAATTGAATAATATAGGGATTGTTGGTCGGGGTGAGAGGATTCGAACCTCCGGCCCCTGCCTCCCGAAGACAGTGCTCTACCAGGCTGAGCTACACCCCGAATCTGCATCTGAACCGGGCTGAGGCCGGTGCAGCGAGCGACAGATAGTAATGGAAATGGGTAGGCGATTCAATTGGTTCTGGCGACTGAGAAGTCGGCCAGGCTGGCTAGGGCCTGTCGATAGGGGGTATCCGGCAAGCAATCGAGGGCCTGTTTGGCCTGTTGCGCTTCGTGCTGAGCAAGTTGCTGCGTATAAGCGATAGCATCGCTGGCCTGAATCGCCTGCATGACAAAATCGATCTCTTCCAGTCCACCGTTTTCAATGATATCTGCCAAGCGTTTGCGCTGCTCCTGGTCGGCCTGTTTCATGGCCTGGATCAACGGTAGGGTCGGTTTGCCTTCAGCTAGATCGTCGCCGATATTCTTGCCGATTTCAGTATTGCTTGAGTTGTAGTCCAGTGCATCATCCACCAGTTGGAAGGCGATCCCCAGATGGAGGCCATACTCCGCCAATGCCTGCTGCTGATCCTGCGGGACATCTGCGATCACCCCACCCAGACGGGCACCAGCTTCGAACAGGGTGGCGGTCTTGCGTTTGATCACCTCCATGTATTCCGCCTCACTGGTTTCGGGATTGTGCACGTTCAGCAGTTGCAGCACTTCACCCTCGGCGATGCGGTTGGTGGCGTGGGAGAGGATATCCATGACCCCCATCTCGCCGACTTCCACCATCATCTCGAAGGAGCGGGAGTAGAGGAAGTCACCGACCAGTACACTGGCTTCGTTTCCCCAGACGGCATTGGCCGTTTCCCGATTGCGTCGCAGGTCGGATCCGTCCACCACATCGTCATGCAGCAGGGTGGCAGTATGGATAAACTCAATGATGGCGGATAGATCAATATGCTTCTTGCCCCCATAGCCGCATGCGTGGGCTGCCAGCAGCACGATCATTGGACGCAGGCGCTTTCCGCCACTGTGGACAATGTAGGCCCCAATCTGATTGATCAGCACCACATCCGACTGCAGTTGTCTGATGATGAGTTTGTCGACGGTCTCCATGTCGTCGGTTATGAGTTGGCGAATTGTTGTTATATCCATGGGATGCTATGACTTGAACAAACCACCGCATGCTAGGAGGGGGGAGGGGTGAGTGTCAAGAAAGATCTGCTAAATATGTTTATTTTCAATGCAAAGTCCAACCGTCAATGTTGGCAGTTAGCACAAAAGAACGTGGAACGCTGAGCGATGTTTTTTCTGCGGATCGCACTGCCGCATGAGGGACAGGGCTCCCCCGATTTTCCGTAGACCAGCAGCTTCTGAGCAAAGTAGCCGGGTGAGCCATCCTCTTTCAGAAAGTCTCGCAGGGTGGTGCCACCCTGGGTGATTGCCTCTGTGAGGACGTTGTGTATCTCGTCGGCCAGTGCCTGGTAACGTGCAGCAGAGACCCTGTTACTCGGACGGGTTGGGTGGATGGCGGCACGAAACAGGGATTCGTTGGCATAGATATTACCGACTCCTACCACAATTTTACTCTCCATAATCAGTTGCTTGATAGATATCCTCCGGCGTTTACCCTGCGCATGCAGATAGTCACCCTGAAACTGTTCACTGAGGGGTTCCGGGCCCAGGTTCTCAATCAGAGGGTGGTGAGAAACGGGTTGATCAGTCCAGAGCACGGCACCGAAGCGACGGGGATCGCGTAGTCTGATTCGTGTGCCATTGCTCATCTGCAGGTCGAAATGATCATGCTTTTGAATCCTGGTGTCCCGCTCAACGATTCGCAGGCTGCCGGACATCCCCAAGTGGATGATCAGGGTTCCATGGTGGAATGCCAGTAGCAGGTACTTGCCTCGTCTGCCAACTGAGAGCAACTTTCGGCCTTTCAGAAGTTGCGGCAGATCGTCGGGTATCGGCCAGCGCAAACGGGGTTGGCGTATGACGACCTGTTGAATCCGTTGGCCGGTGATGTGAGGTGCTATACCTCGACAGGTGGTTTCAACCTCGGGTAGTTCGGGCATCAGGGTATTTCCAGCCAGGCTTCAGGTGGTGCACTGAGGTGGTGATGAAATCCATCGGCAATCAGGTGTATCCGGTCCCGGTATAGGATATAGCGCCAGCCGTTGACCGGGTCGTTATTGCCAATGGCGAGTTCCTCGCCGTTCAACTTCAACTCAATGGATGGTGGTGCGAGTCCATAAGGGTGCAGATCATCAGATGCTGCAAAGCGGCGCAGGCTAGGTGTCTGACTGATGCCTAGGAGTTGCTTGACACGAAGTTGATTGGCAGGCTGAGTACCGATCAGCCACTGATCCTGGATACGCCGCAATGCTATATCCCGTCCCTGCAGGTCACTGATTTCGATCTGGGTGATCTGGTGGGGGTTGATCGATGTGAGCGGTGGTAAGGGCTCCGGTTGAGACCACCAGACCAGGAGGCCTAACAGGCTGGCGATAGTCAGCAGTATCAGGTTTCCCGTATACCTCAGACTAGGCACGATTCCGTCGCCAAGTCATGATACCGCCGGTCAAAAGCAGCAGTAGGGGGAGTACGCTCAACGAGCCGAGTCCGATGATGCCAATAGCCAGTTTTGAAAGGTGCAGTTCCAGATCGTTGGCCTGTACTGCGGGTATGCCTATCAGTCGATCATCACCTACCAGCCAGCGGCAGAGCGAGAGTCCCAGGTCGAGGTTACCGGCATTATTGAGAAAGCTGTTGGAGAGGAAGTCCCCGTCGCCGATCACCAGCACACGCTGCCTCTTATCGTTATGTTGCCGGCTGAGGGCATAAGCAATGGTCAGAGGTCCCCCCTCTTCGCCAGCGAGGGGATCGCGTTCGATTTCTCCAGTCAGGGATCCGGTCTCGTTCCAGCTTCTATCCAATGTCTGCAGGATAGGAGCTATCTGCCACTCACTTTTATCCGTAGTGGTGAGGGCCGCCGACTGGGGAAACAGACTCAACCGCTGCCGGCCATGGATAGCGAATGCGCAGGCTGGTAGACCCCGGTAGGCGTAGGGCCCGGGCAGGTATCCGTTGTCGCGAAGCGG
>JAHXHU010000039.1 GCA_025656375.1 Candidatus Thiodiazotropha sp. (ex Ustalcina ferruginea)
AAAACTGTTATTCGGGGATCCACCAGATCCCGATATTTCACCACTTCAATCCAGGCTGCTATTCTCATGAATATTTATGGGACAGCAGTGTACCCATATATACCATGGCATTAACATCATCGAACCGAATCTTAGCACAAGAAAAGCCGGTGGCCGTTGGTGTGAGAAAAGGCTTATCGACAAAACTTCTGAGTAACTCTTTTTCTATTTGGGTGAGAAATCCATGAGCGAACCATTCACTCAAACCATAAGCGGACAGCGTCCCTGGAAACAGAAAACCTCGATCAGAAACCACACTCTGTAGTGGCTCAGTATGATTACGCGCATACTCAATCATCGCTGTCTCAGGATAGATGGTTTCAGCCTTTACATATCCAACCAATACTTGGAATACCTGCCTTTGATCAAGCTCCTGGGTCAACAGCAAAATAATCATAATTATGTGCGTCAATCCAGGAGCACGAGTAACGTATTTATTGTATCCCGCAACCAATACCAGACATGTTAAAATGGAAAAGCCCAGTCCTATTAGCAAGATCAGACGATTGATCTCGCTGGTCCCTATCAGAGGAATCTGTCTGATATAATCCATTGGGACCCAGGCAAACGCCAGGGGAGCGATGATAATGATCAACGAGATACCCCAAACGTACCTCCAATCAACATCACCCATCCAGGTCAACCATAGGGCGGGGGAAAATAGAAGTAATGGAAGTACACCAACATATCCCATTCTACCCAAAGTCAAGGGCCCATCACTGAATGGGAGCACAAACAGCAGCAGGTCTTCGACAGAATGAAATGCACTACCACCACGTCGATATTCAAGATTGAGCCTTCCCAGTGACTCATCAAGACAGTAGATCACGATAGCCGAAAGTAATAATGAGAGGAACAAACCCAGAATAACCAAACCACTTCCTTGCAACACCCTGGGTAAAGAAGAACGTGAGAAAATCGCCCATGATAACAGCAGCAAGAGAAGAGCCATATAACCATAGACTGCAACCGTGGGAAATCCACCCAGGATCATCATTGTCGAGACAAGCGATAATGGGGGAATATAGCGAGCATCTTTACTCTGTAAAAGCAGAACTGCATAGTAGAGCACCCAGGGTATCCAGATACTTGTATTGACATGGTGCCAAAGAAACCAGGCTGTATTGAAACCTGAATAGCTGAATACAACCGCCCCCAACAGGGCGGCAAAACGATTTCCTCCCAAGCTGAACAATAGGAGATAGCTGCCAACAGAAATGATTAATAAATTGACCAGCGCTGAGGCATACAACCCTTCACTTTCATCATCAAAGATGGCATAGGCAGCAAAAGCCGGCGTCAAAATGGAGCGTGTCACAAGCAATAAAAGCGGCTCTCCACCCAACTTCAAGGGGTTCCAGAGTGGAAGCTCGCCATTTCGAAATTGCTCCCGAGCAAACCTCCATGATGGAAGCTTAGAGTCTAGTATGTCTGAATGTTTATGGTGCTTGACCGGGCTCTTGATCCCTGTATTCTTCCAACCGGGCATACGAGTGAGTATATCAAATGGAGCAATAGTTTCTCCTGCAAGGGGGTTGGTGCCCAACATCGTCACGGCAATCACGATCAACGCCAGGAGTGGTGTCGCATGGAGTAGGGTATGTATTAGAATTCGCTGCGATCTACTCGCAGTTTGACCTATTTCATTCACTTTACTACCATCCTTGTCAATTAACCCATTTCCTTCATTGTCAAAGTCTACATAAAGACTGGCTCACCTGATCACCAAACAAATACCATTAAATAGCTCTCGTTAGCTGGTGTCCTACTGGCACTCCTTTCATTCTACTATATCGGTTTGCAGCTGAGGTATATCGGGAATCTCTGCTGGCATTTGGAGCCCATCGATTGGTTCTGATGCTGCACTAGGTATCGGCGTATTCATCTATGCCCTGGGTAATTATCTTCTCGCGACAGCCTGGGTACGCCTATTGAGACTCTGTGGTGAACACATGTTACGCGGGGAACTCTCGCTCAAATCTATGGTAAAAGTCAAATTGGTAAATATATTCCGGGAAATATCGCACATATTGCAGGACATCATGCGATGGGCAAGGCAGCCGGTGTTTCCCATGGCCACTTGGCCATAGCATCCATATTTGAAATAGCAGGCTTGGTCAGTGCAGCACTCAGCATTATTATCCGCTTTCCTGGTTACCCATTATTGCTCCACTAGTCCTATTGGCCTATCTATTCACTCCATGGCTTTTACACAAAATCAGACCGACACTTGACTCGATATCACCTACCTCGATGCTTACGCCTTTCTTTTACTACTTACTTTTTTTTCTTATCTCAGGATTGGCCCTTGCACTGCTAGGCATATTGACTGGGAACATCATCTTGAATATGGATAGCGCTCTCGTCCTCAGCTCCTTTGCAATTGCCTGGTCCATCGGTTTCATCACCCCTGGAGCCCCCTCCGGGATCGGTATTCGTGAAGCAATCCTGCTCCTGTTATTGATTCCACTTAGCGGTGAGGGCCCTGCATTGATTCTTGCTCTATTATTTCGCTTGGTCACAATCGGAGGCGATATCGGTTTCTATGCAATGAGTCAGTTTTCCACAAGCAAGGAAAAAACGTGACCTTAGAGGCACAAATTCCCCTGCTCATTACCGATCAAATAAATGACCAACTCAAATTTTTTGGAAAACATATGACATATCTGTACATCAAACCCCTGTCGCAATTCCAATCTGTTATAGTACCCTTACTCAACATTGACCTATTTGCAGGGTCATTCGAAATGATCGGCACCTTCCCAGACATCTGTGACTCAGCATGAGTAATCTACAAATTATTTTACAACGCAGACAACATGAAATGGGCCGTCTTAACAGGGGTTTTCTGCTTGGTTCATCTGCAAAACCCTCATGTGACAAGAGATATTGAGATAGTGACCCGAAACATACTTCTTTTGATCTGCTGTACAATAATAGTTACGCTCATAATCAGTGCCTGCGGTCAGAAGGGCTCACTCTACATTCCAAATGAAAATCAGCCTGACAAGCAACTACAAGAACGCACTTCATGAAGCTCGATTTCACAAAAATGCACGGTCTCGGTAATGACTTTGTGGTCATTGACGCCATAAGACAGCAAGTTGAGTTGAGCACCCGTTCCTGCCAGTCAATTGCTGACAGGCGGTTGGGGATAGGTTGTGATCAGATCCTACTCATCGAATCCCCGCGCACAAAAAATAGTGATTTTTACTATCGCATCTTCAATGCAGATGGCTCAGAAGTTGAGGCCTGTGGTAATGGTGCCCGTTGTTTCGCTCGCTTTGTTAGAGAGAAGGCACTAAATAGTAAGGATACTATTACCGTCGAAACCATGGCAGGAAAGATAACTCTCAACCATCTACCTGATGGAAACATTGAAATCGATATGGGTATTCCAATACTTAAACCCTCACATATTCCGTTCATTGCGCCACAACAGTCACTTACCTATACGCTGGACGTGGGTGATGAAGCATTCAACATCTGTGCATTATCGATGGGTAACCCTCACACTGTTCTTGTCGTTCCCGATATAAAACAAGCTCCGGTTAGTCGTCTTGGCCCCATCATCGAGCATAACCCTGCATTTCCACAAAGAACCAATGTCGGCTTTATGCAGATTGTGCAACGCTCAGAGATTCATTTAAGAGTATACGAACGAGGCACCGGAGAAACCCTTGCCTGCGGCACCGGCGCCAGCGCTGCAGTCGTTGCCGGCCGATTACTCGGTTTGCTTGATGAGCAGGTCCTTGTGCATCTACCTGGCGGCGATCTTGTGGTAAAGTGGCATTCAGAAGGCCAGCCCGTACTCATGCAAGGTCCCGCAGAGACCGTGTACGAAGGAACCATCGACTTATGAACCAAAAAGCACCTACAAAAACTACTGATAATAATGACATTGAGGATCAGGTAGCCACCTACCTTAATAATCATCCAGATTTCTTTATTCACCATGATGATCTACTTGGTCAGATAGAGATCCCTCATCAGAGTGGCGTGGCGGTTTCGCTCATCGAGCGCCAGGTCGAAACGCTGCGAGGTCAGCTTCATGAATCCCAGAAGCAGCTGTCTAAATTACTAAAAGTCGCCCGCAACAATGAGTTACTTCAGGAACGGATGCATCGTCTCACCTTGGAATTGATCGATGCAGCGACCTTTGAAGAGGTACTGAACGCCCTGGAAGACGAGTTACATGATGACTTCAAGGCCGATGCAGTTGAGTTAAGACTCTTCTCCTCCAGCCATCTGGATGAGCATCTGGATGAGGCATTGAGCAGCCAGGTGGCAACATTTGAGCAGTTTTTTAATAAAAACCAGCCTATCTGCGGAAAACTGGATCAGCATCAGCTTGATTATATTTTTGGTACTGAGGGTGACCGGATTGCCTCAACCGCTTTGATACCACTTAAAAGCGATGGTGTGCTGGGTCTTTTAGCCATCGGCAGCTGCGATCCTAAACGCTTCGCACCTCACCATGGCACTGACTTTCTGACCCGCCTTGGAGAGATTATCAGCCGAACACTGCAAGCGGTGTCGTTGCCTGGAATATAATTCCGGTGTCAACTCCTCGACAGCTCAAGCTACAGGAGTGGACAGAACGGTTTCTCAACTATTTACGGAATGAGCGCCGCCTCTCACCTCTCACCCTGGAGAGCTACAATCGCGATCTGAATGCAGCAATTCTGTGGCTGGAACAACAGCAGATCGATAACTGGGCCAAACTCTCTCAACACCATATACGGCAGCTTATCGCAACCAGACATCGCCAGGGATATGCAGCAAAGAGCCTGCACCGCCAGTTATCGAGTCTGCGCAGCCTGTTCAATTTTCTGCTCCGGGAACGACAAGTGGAAGCCAATCCAGCACTTGGTGTACGGGCTCCCAAGGTGCGACGCAAGCTCCCCGTTACCCTTGACCCAGACCAGGTCAGTCATCTACTCGAGATAGACGATGATTCACCTGTCGCCTTACGCGACCGCGCCATCATGGAACTCTTCTACTCTTCGGGTCTGCGATTAGCGGAACTCATCAGCCTCAATCTGTCAGACATCGACCTCAAGGAACAGATGGTGGAGGTCACCGGTAAGGGGGACAAGACACGGCGTGTTCCAGTAGGCAAGCTTGCCAAGGAGGCAATCCAACGGTGGCTTGCCGTCAGACAACAGATGGCGTCAGTAGATGAGCAGGCACTGTTCGTTGGGGTACGCGGTAAACGTATCAGTCGCGGCACTATCCATCGCCAGCTGCATGCCTGGTCGATACTACAAGGGGCAGCACGCAATATCCATCCACATCTGTTGCGTCACTCCTTTGCCAGCCACCTGCTGGAATCTTCTGGCGACCTGCGTGCGGTGCAGGAGTTATTGGGGCATGCCAACATCAGCACCACACAGATCTACACTCATCTCGATTTCCAACATTTGGCAGAAGTCTATGACAAGGCCCACCCGCGAGCGAAAAAAAAGGGTGATTAATCGACTTCGCCCCTGTTCCCCATCTTTCCAGAGATCTCCTGAAAATAGTCTATAAACCGCTCCTGAAATCTACGCAGGTACTTGTCCCGTCGATAACCGATCTTAGTCACTTCCCATGGAAAAAGATGGCTCAAATCCTGTTTCCCCAGTTCGTTATCCTTTTCGAATTCATAGGCAAGATCAGCAATGATGCCGATTCCCATACCTTCTCTGACATAAGTCTTGATGACATCCGTATCGGTCGCGCTCAACACGATATGAGGTACCAGACCCGCCATACTAAAGGTGTCGTTAAGATGTCCACGACCCGTAAATCCTGCCACATAGGTAATAATCGGATACTGACAGAGTGCTTCAAGGGTGATCTTCTTCTGCAACAGTATGGGGTGTGATTTAGGTGCAATCAGACACCGGTTCCAACGATTGCAGGGAATTGCAAGCAGGGAAGGATTATCACTCAGTGCTTCGGTGCAGATAGCAAAATCGACCTTGTCATGAACCGCCATATCGACCAACTGCCGGGGCGTTCCCTCCAGAATCTGTAATTCTACAATCGGATAGCGCTGACTGAACTGGCGGATGATAGGGGGCAATACATAGCGGGCTTGCGTGTGTGTGGTGCCGATTCGCAGGATACCTCTCTCTTCTGAGATGTGATCCTGTCCCACTGCCATGATATTGACCGTATCGGCAAGGATCTTACGGGCATAGTGCACCACCGTTTCCCCTGTCTCAGTCAACCCGACAAGCCGCTTGCCGTGTCGCAGAAACAACCTGACGCCCAGGCTATTCTCCAATTGCTTGAGATGCTGTGAGACGGCAGGTTGGACCAAATGCTGACGCTGTGCCGTTCGACTTACGCTGAAGTCATTTTCAACCAGGATGATCAGTGACTTGAGCTGCCTGAGTTCCATATCAATAATATTAATATAATTGAACTATATATTATTTTACATAATTAACCCTGATAGGGATACTGGTCAATGTGAACTCAGCCAGACGCTGAACTCACCCGACGAGAGCGACTCACGGCCTGTATCGGCCGTTAATTAAAAAAACGCTCACGGGATGCAGCAAAAACCATAACGCCGACTTTTCCGGCAGCAAGAACAAACACGCACTATCTTTTTGTTCAATAGGTGAACGGATTAATCCAATCCGTCAGGTTCGTCCGCCAGCTCAAAAGGCCGGCGGGTAATCTACCCCATAGGAGAAAAGACCAATGTTTCAGATCCGCATCCACGGACGCGGTGGCCAGGGCGTCGTCTCTGCCGCCGAAAGGCTCTCCGTTGCCGCCTTTCTCGAAGGCAAACACGCCCAGGCAGTACCCAGTTTCGGCTCCGAACGTATGGGCGCACCCGTCGTGGCATTCTGCCGTATCGACGACCATCCGATCCGTCTCCGCGAGCCGGTTCTCGAGCCGGATATCCTGATTATCCAGGATCCGACCCTGTTTAATGCCATCGATGTCTTCAACGGTCTGACCCATGATGGCCATCTGCTCATCAACACCGGGAAATCTATCGAAGCCCTTGGTATTGAAAATGCGATCGAGCACTTGCCCGACGGACATGTCTGTACCGTGCCTGCTACTGATATCGCACTAACCCATGTCAAGCGACCCGTACCCAATGCGGTGCTGTTGGGCGCCCTCTCTGCCATCACCGGTGTCATCAAGATTGACTCGGTCATCGAAGCCATAGAAACCAAATTCCCAGGCAAGGTCGGTCAGGCCAACATCACTGCTGCCAAGGTTGCTTACGAAATGGCACAATCATCTCACCCACAGGAGGCCACTCATGCTTAAACAGATCGAAGGCTCACACGGCATTGCCGAAGCGGTGGCAATGTGTCGTCCAGAAGTCATCTGTGCCTACCCCATCACCCCACAGACACACATCGTAGAAGACCTGGGTGCAATAGTAAAAAGCGGTAACCTCAGCAAGTGTGAATTCATCAATGTGGAATCAGAATTCGCCGCCCTCTCGGTGGCTATTGGCTCCTCCGCCGCTGGCACCCGTTCCTATACCGCTACTGCCAGCCAAGGCCTGCTCTACATGGCTGAGGCGGTCTACAACGCCTCTGGTCTTGGACTACCGATCGTGATGACCGTGGGTAACCGGGCAATCGGTGCACCCATCAATATCTGGAACGATCAGTCTGACTCCATGTCGATGCGCGATGCGGGCTGGATTCAGCTCTTTGCCGAAACCAACCAGGAGGCACTCGATCTGCATATTCAGGCTTTCCGTATTGCCGAGACCCTAAGCATTCCAGTGATGGTTTGTGTCGATGGTTTCATTCTTACCCATGCCTTCGAGCGCATGGATATCCCGGAGCAGGTACAGGTCGATCAGTTTTTACCCCCTTTCGAGCCCCGTCAGGTGTTGGATCCGGACGATCCCATCTCCCTGGGTGCAATGGTCGGTCCAGAGGCCTTCACTGAGGTTCGCTATCTGGCCCATCATAAACAGATGCAGGCACTGGAGCTGATCCCTGAGATCGCTGATGATTTCAAGAACATCTTCGGCCGGGATTCCGGCGGGCTGATCTCCAGCTACCGCACTGAGGATGCAGAGACCCTCATCGTCACGCTTGGTTCTGTGATTGGTACCATCGCCGATGTCATCGATAGCATGCGTGATGCGGGACACAAGATCGGTGCCGTCACGTTGCGCTGTTATCGCCCCTTTCCCACCGCAGTGCTAAGAGAAGCCCTCAAGGATTGTCAGCGCGTCGTCGTCTTTGAAAAGTGTCTGGCTGTTGGCATGGGTGGCATTGTCGCCAGTAATGTGCGCATGTCGACCCGGGGGCTCACCACCCCGGTCTATACCGTCATCGGCGGCCTTGGAGGACGCCCCATCACCTGCCAGTCGCTAAAACAATTGTTCGAGAAAGCAGTACAGGACGAACCGGATGAGACCACCTTTCTTGATATCAAGTGTGACATCGTCGAACGAGAACTGGCACGGGAGAGAGATCATACCCGGTCTGGTGCTGCGGCGGAAAATATCCTGCGTGAGGCTGGCGTTGTCGACGCTGCCAAAACAGCCTGAGGAGAAGACTCATGCCACATCAACAAGTAAAGTTCTATCAGACCGGCACACTCACCGTCGGTAATCGGCTGCTCGATGAGGCCCATCGTACGGTACAGGCGACTATGGATCGCTCAAACTCCCTCGACTCCGGCCATCGCGCCTGTCAGGGTTGCGGTGAGGCATTAGGTGCGCGATACGCCATCGATGCCGCCATGCGCGCCACCAACAATCAGCTTATCGCTGCCAACGCGACCGGGTGCCTGGAGGTCTTCACTACACCCTACCCCGAATCGGCCTGGCGCATCCCCTGGATGCACTCCCTGTTCGGTAATGCCCCTTCCGTCGCCACTGGCATCGCTGCCGCCATGCGCGTCAAAGGCCGAGAAAATGTCAGGGTCATCGCCCAAGGGGGAGACGGAGGCACCACCGATATCGGTTTTGGCTCCCTCTCCGGCATGTTCGAGCGCAATGACGACGTACTCTATATCTGTTAGGCTTATATGAATACCGGTGTACAGCGTTCGTCTGCAACACCTGGGGGCGCCCGCACCGCCACCACAATGCCAGTGGGCACTGAGCCGGGTGCAGATTTCGACAAAGGCAAAAATGTCCCGCTGATCGCCATGGCACACGGCATCCCCTATGTCGCCACCGCCAGTGTCGATCGTCTCCACGACCTGGAAGCCAAAGTGGAGAAAGCGATGTCTTTGCACGGCGCACGCTATATACAGGTTTTTGTTCCCTGCCCCCTGGGGTGGGGTTCTAAACCCGCCGATACCGTCAAGATAGCCAGGCTGGCCGTTGAGAGTGGACTCTATCCCCTTTTCGAAGCGGAGTATGGTGAAATCATCGCCTCCACCAAGATCCGCCGTAAGGTACCGGTCTCGGAATATCTCAAGATCCAACGCCGTTTCGCCCACACCCTAAAGAACGAAGCGCAGCTTGCCCGCATCCAGGCAGTAGCGGACCAGCATATCCGGCGCTTCGGCCTCATCGACGAGCAGGGAGACTGACCATGAAAAAACCGTTTGCCATAACCCTTGATGTCGGCAGCAGCCTGCTCAACAAGACCGGCTCATGGCGTACCGAAAAACCGGTCTATCTCGATCGCCTGCCTCCCTGCAACAATGCCTGCCCAGCCGGAGAGAATATTCAGGAGTGGCTCTACCACAGCGAGGAGGGTCATTACGAGAAGGCCTGGCGGGAGATTATGCTTAACAATCCCTTCCCTGCTGTCATGGGCCGGGTCTGTTATCACCCTTGTGAGAAGGCATGTAACCGCGTCCATGTAGACGACGCAGTCGGTATCAACTCGGTGGAGCGTTTTCTCGGCGATCAAGCACTGCGTCAAGGCTGGAAGGTTGAACCAGGAGAGGAGACAGGTAAGCGGGTGATGGTGGTTGGAGCCGGTCCCGCCGGACTCGCCTGCGCCTACCACCTGCGCCGCTTCGGCCACCAGGTCACCGTCTATGAGGCCTCTGCCCAGGCAGGCGGCATGGTACGCTACGGTATCCCTAAATACCGCATGCCGCGAGAGAAGCTGAAGGCAGAGATCCAGCGCATCGAGGCAATGGGGGTGGAGATCGTGCTCAATACCCGCATTGATGATATCCAGGGTTTCAAACAGACCAATGGCTTTGATGGGGTGTTTCTCGCCATCGGCGCACAACACGCCAAGCGGGTTGAGATTCCGTCGGACGACAGCCTACCGATACTCGATGCAGCCAGCCTGTTGCGTGCCGTCGAAGAGGAGGACCATGTAACGCTACGTGGTAGTGTGGTGGTCTACGGCGGCGGCAATAGCGCCATCGACGTGGCCCGGACAGCCATTCGCATGGGTGCGACACAAGAGAGTCTTTGATCTCATGATGGATTTCGGGACTTCCAAGTCCCCGAAATCGACTCGATCTTCGACAACCTGTTATGGCCCCGGA
>JAHXHU010000048.1 GCA_025656375.1 Candidatus Thiodiazotropha sp. (ex Ustalcina ferruginea)
AATCAAGCTCCAGAACCTTTTGTCTGGACTAAAAGCCTTGATCAGATACTGGAAAAAGTGGGGCGAGCCAAGGTTGTATTGCAAAATGGATGATATGTTTAGGACACTACACTAGCTATCTTAAGGGGTTCCAGATTAATTGTCATTTCGAGCATGGAGAGAAAGGTTAACCCTCGTAACCTGCTGATAGATATGTGACTTCAGGTCTCTCCTTTCTGATTTGATGAGAGTGACACAGTAAATCAGCGTCTGATATGAGTTCAGAAGCTGAAAAGATAACAGTTTTTAGCTTATTGGCTAGCAAAATTCAGGGTAATTTATTTATTTCTTTTCGATAATCCAATAACAGGCGTTTCGTTCGTAAGTGTGTAAGTCTCGAATCTGAAGGCAAAAAACCGATCCTCACGCTATCCTGTGTGGATAAACAAATCATTCGGATGCAGGGAGGAGTATCATGATAAACACAACAACACCTGTATTTGTATCACACAGTTGGGGAGATAAAACCTTTGTCGATAAATTGGTTAACGATTTGGAAGGCGTTGCTGATTTCTGGTACGACTCACGTGAAACAAAACCCGGTGAACACATCGATCAGGACGTTAGTCAGGGGATAGAATCCTGCGATATGATGCTACTTATCTGGTCTGTCAATGCGTCTAGATCTCAGTGGGTGCCACTGGAGCTTGATCAAGCCACATCCCTTGGTAAGCCATCATTCCTGCTCTTCTGGATACAACGCCGTTACCGGACACACACAAATTATTACCTGGTATCGATGCTACAGACTGGAGGGATAACTATGCGAAATGTTTTATGCGCATAAATCTCGCCTTTTTGTCTCAACATGCAAAGGCTTTGGGTGACATGGGTGTAAACATTGATTTTGACCAGATTCTACCCGATTTAAATGACCATGATGCCGTAATCAACTATGTCAATGACTACCAAAATCAACAGAATATAAAAGGCGATGGAGGCTATTGGATAAATCGCTTACTTGAGTCGACAAATAATACCTTTGTCAAGGGGAGTGAATGGATGGCCTCGTTGCAGGGTGATATGGATTTTACCCAAGGCTTGGTAGGTCGTATCGATGCGGCAAAGAATGACCCCGGTGTTTTGCTTGGTCTTCGCGAAGAGATCAGACAAAAAGAGAAAGATTCGCCTACCTTAATGGAAAACCTTGGAATGATGGTGGATCAAATGTTGGCGACATTTCCAGAGCAGGTGTCACAGTTTATGGCAGAGAATGGGTATTCGACACCTGATTGGGAATGAATCTTGAGCGCCGTAAAAAATGTGTCTCCCTGAACCTGACCACACATTGTTATTAGTATTTGAATCATCCAACAGTTGCTCGAAGACCTGGCTGTTGTGATTTTCCACTGAAGTCATGGCATACATACAGTATGACCTTGTGCTGTCGGTTTATGCTTCAGAGTTATTTCTTGTTTGATTAGTCGTTTTTCTCCCGTGTCTTACGCTGGTTGGGCACCAGGTGATTGTGGTATTTACAATCTGTCCGTTACGCGCACAGAAGCCTACCTGTTAATCCAAAACATCAGTTCACAAAAGCATTTAAAGCAGGTGTCTCCCTTTACTGGAGTCACTATTATTTAGCTTGCGGACAGTAACATTCGGAAAACCTCCCAATCCACGTTTCATTCTAGCTAGAGCAAGCGTAATTCCAACAACTCAAGAGGTTCCAGTCGGTCTTGATGATAAAAAGTAGCTCAGTTATACAGCTGTTATCCATATGTGCGTTGGTCTGGTAATATTGTCGCTGATTAGGAAAGGTTTTTAGCAGTTCGCTTAAGATATTAGAATCACTGTCATGATCTGTAAATGAAAAAAATATTATTTTCTGATTGGTTAATACTTTTCACACTGTTGTTTTCGAACGGCCTTTGTACTGGTTGGGAATACGCTCGATCTGACTCAAATCGCAGTTCAGAACGAAAAGATATATTTGATGGGAGAATTCAATAGCCAGTCATATGATCAGGTAGTGAATGTCCTAGAGGCTAACCCACAGATCAGTCAAATAGTTTTAACTGCAAATGCAGGGTCGCTTGACGATGAAACAACGTTCCGGTTGGCCAGGTACATTCGTAATCATAAACTGAATACGCATCTGCTTGACCAGTCCCTTATCGCCTCCGGCGCTGTTGACCTGTTCCTGTCAGGCATGGAGAGAACGATAGAAAGAGGCGCGAGAATAGGCGTTCACTCGTGGTCGGACGGTATAAGACAGGCAAGTGACTTTCCCACCGACCATGCTGATCACAAAATGAATGCCGAATACGTGGAAACTATGCTCGGTAGTGATGAATTCTACTGGTTTACAATTCGTGCGGCATCAGCTGATTCCATCTACTGGATGACGGAGGATGAGGTTAGAAGATATCATCTGGTAACCCGTGCATTTTTACCTCCTAGCGGTAACAGGACGCCATTTGATGAGGAGTTTTTTGAACAGCGAGTATTGATACTGGAGTCTGTCGATTAAACTCTCTGGCCACATACCGGAATAACCTTTTTTTAAACGGGATTAACAGTGAAGTGAGAAAGTCGTGACCAGCAAACAGACTATTGTTCTGGTAGAAGATGATTTGGAACTGAATCAGATGATGTCAGGTTTTTTGCATGAGGAGGGGTATCTCGTTACATCGATTTTCAACGGTAATGATGCAGTCGATTTGATCGTTACTCAAAACCCTGATCTTGTTATTCTAGACCTGATGTTACCCGGGATAGATGGAATAGAGATTTGTCGACGTATTCGTGCTAAATATACCAACCCGATAGTCATGCTGACGGCAAAGGATGACGATCTGGTTGAGGTGGCATCACTTCAGCAGGGTGTGGATAATTATCTTAACAAACCGATCAGGCCCCATGTGTTGTTGGCACATGTACAGGCGGCACTACGACGAAGCGCGATATCTGCTAAGCCGACAAGTCCCTCTCATCTGGTAGTGCAGGATATAACACTTGACCCGGAATCCCTGCGTGTAACACTCAGAGATGAGTCGCTTGAGCTGACCACCGGCGAGTTCGAATTGCTGGCAGTGCTGATGGAGAATGCGGGTCTCCCGGTCAGTCGGGACAAGCTGTACAAACTCACCCGGGGTATAGAGTACGACGGCCTGGATCGCTCCATAGATTTACGTATCTCAAACTTGCGCAAGAAACTGAATGATGAAAGCCCACCCTATCGTTATATCAAAACGGTCCGGGGTAAGGGTTATCTGATGTCTAAAAGATAATCAGCCTTACACTGCATTCATTATAATCGGCCAGTATGCTGACAAACACTGACAAAAACATGACAGATCAGGGCTGTTCTGTTCATCCATCAGAGCACATACTAGCAGGACGTTAAGCCCAACGATACAACCCGGCCATGAGCTTCTATTTTATCAAAATCTATCTTGCGGTTATTCTCTTTACCATAGCGGTTTTTTTTCTCACCATCTTCGTGATCTTTGAGTCAGTATTGTTGAAAAGTGACTGGAAAGACTTCAAGGACGAACTGGTTGTAGATCATCAACTGCTTATGCTCAAGCTGGATCAGACACCAGAAAATCAATGGGAGCAGGTCGTTGCCGGTTATCAACCTGTGTTTGGTATGGTACCGGAACTGGTTGAATGGGGGGCGCTTGATTCAGTCGAACGCCAGGCACTTGCAGGGGAGGGTTCAAGAGAGTACCTGAGCGATTTTTCACTGGATGTCTGGTACGGCCTGTTTACCTTGCCGAATAGTAAAAGAGTTCTGAGAATTTCAGAAGACGGCTCCCCACTGAATGATATTACTGCAGACAATGTCATCTGGGTGATTCTGCCGATATTGCTTATCTTATCGTCTCAGGCATTCGGCACCATCCTGATTATCCGTTCCATATCAAAACCTGTCAGGGAGCTGTCAGAGACGGCGCTATCGTTCGGTAAGGGGGATTTCAGTGCCAGGATGGAGAAGCCCAGACCTCCAGTAGAAATATTGGCACGCAGTTTCAATACCATGGCAGGCCAGCTTGAAGAGAAAATCCGGGAGCAGCAGTTGATGATCGGTGCTATCCCCCATGAATTGAGAACGCCCTTGAGTCGAATACGCTTTGCCCTGGATCTGTCGCGCAGTAGGTGCTCATTTGAGGCGCTGCAGCAGCAGATCGAGCAAATTGATGCCTATGTGGACGACCTGGACTGTGCAGTGGAGGATGTACTGGAGCTGACGCGCCTGCAAAGCGGTAAGGCTTCACAATCGATGAAGAGATCAATCTATGCGAGCTCGTACGCTCCATCACAGACGGCTATCAGGATTCCGGTGTTGAAATCGACATTGTCTGTCAGGAGGAAACTACGGTATACGGTAATGAGGGCCTGATGAGAAGAGCCATGCACAACCTGATGCAGAATACCATGCGGTTCACTAAGACCATGATCGCTATTGATGTAGAGGTGGCAAATGGGGATGTGGTGATTCTGGTGGAGGATGATGGAGTGGGTATTCCCTCTGATAAGCTGGAAGAGGTGTTTCTGGTATTTTCCCGGTTAGACAAAAGCCGCAGCCGCGAGACGGGTGGGATTGGATTGGGACTTGCTTTTGTGCAATTGATTATGCACCAGCATAAGGGTGTGGCACTAGCCAGGAATCGTGAGTCAGGCGGTCTGTGCGTAGAATTACGTTGGCCAGGTGTAAACAGAACGGAATGATGGGACCAGACAGGTTCACCCGCAATCTTTCCTGAAGGATTCGTTCTCATACAAATCCTTACATATGCAGACCATTTCACGACAGACATAGAGAGACTGGGGATCGATACTGTCAGCATCGATTCACACTATGCTGGAGGAAAAAACCATGCATTCTCTTTCAAAAATGTTTGTCACGATCACAACCGCTGCCCTGTTAACTGCCTGCGGAACAACCAGCAGTCAATACCGTCCGATCGTGGATGGTGACCAAGACTCTCACTATGAAGTTGACTTGATAGCCTGCAGCTCTCTTTCCGAGGAGAGAAGATTCACGAATGATGATGTTAAATCCGGGGCTTTACTGGGTGCAGCGATTGGCGCTGTAGCAGGCGCTATTGATGATGGTTCGGATGGGGCTGTTGGCGGTGCGATCGTTGGTGGTGTGCTGGGTGGCGGTGAGCGTGCGTGGGAAACCAGGGAGGAGCGCAAGCAGATCGTTATCGAATGCTTGAAGCAACGTGGTCACCGGGTCGTCGGTTAGACCGTTTCGCTATTAAGGTGTCGGGTTTCAATCGAGAGGATGCAGTCATTTTGTTTTGATGCCTGCTTCCCGTATATCGCTGACTGCAAGAAAGATGTTAGTCCCAAACAGTCCATACGGTGAATAGACCGAACCCATGAAACTTGCCTACCTGACCGTACAGAAGACAGCCTGAAGTTATAAAGAAATGGAGATAGAAATGTACATGAATAAGGTAGTAATCTTGTTATTATTATTAGCACTGTTGATGCTGTCCGGTTGTAACAAAGACAAAAGCAACGACAGGATCAATGAGTTTGTTTCTTTGGAACAAATGGCCAACTATGAAAATGGCAGTGTCACAGTTGATGGTGCCATTGTGGCACTTGCCTATACAGGCCAGCTATTGATTCAGCCCGATCCACAACAGGACTATCAGGTATTTGCATTGGCAGCTTTTGGGGAGGATGATCGGGTGCCACTGCTGGTGATGTTGACTGAAGATGGATTCCTCCCGGATTTTCAGGAGATCATGGTCAACCTGCCGGATGCCGTTAATGGCTACTACTGTGACAATATCACGAGTGAGGAGATGACATCCTCAGTTATCTTGGACGCCGAAAACTACTCACTTGTCGGGCACAATTGTACAGGCACTGGAGATAACACCGGATTAACAAAGAATATTCGTATGATAATAACCCAATCCATGATTGTTGCTGGAACAAGTAATATTGAAATTGTGGGTGATAAAGCCTTTCTCGACACTGAGTTTCAACTCGGTGAGAATCTACGCCTGTCAGGAGGCTTGGGTACCAGGACCTATAATCAGGTTTATGATCTGGTGAAAAACCATCCTGAGGTGATGACAATTGTCGAAGGTGATATTTCCGGTTCGATTCATGATGACATGAATATGCAGACCGGAAGATTGATAAGAAAATCAGGTTTGTCCACACATCTGTTAAGTAACAGTGATATCGCATCGGGTGCCGTGGATCTGTTTTGTTCAGGCAATCAACGCACCATGGAGGATGGAGCTGTATTCGGTGTCCATTCCTGGTCAGATACTGAGGAAGGTATCGAAGCAGGAAGCCTCCCGGTTGACAGCCCGCTGCACAATGCCCAGATTGTCTATTTCAATGAAATGTTGGGTGAGCCGATTGGAAAAGATTTCTACTTCTTCACCATTAATGCTGCCCCTGCAGGTGAAATTTATTACATGAGCAGATCAGAAATTGAGTCATTCGGGATATTGACGGATTAGGTCGACATGTATTCCTGACACTTCCCTTGTTGTTAGTGAATTTTGCTCGTGCATATCATCTGCCGTCAGATAGTCTATAATGCCCGCTTTTTCAAAGCATCTTTTCTGGGAGATTGCGGATGTCAAAAGATGGCATAAAAAAAGTCGTATTGGCCTATTCAGGTGGTCTTGATACCTCGATCATTGTTAAGTGGTTGCAGGATGAGTACCAGTGCGAAGTGGTGACTTTTACCGCTGACATTGGTCAGGGTGAAGAGGTTGAACCGGTTCGCGCCAAGGCAGAAGCGGCTGGTATCAAAGAGATCTACATTGAGGACCTGACCGAGGAGTTTGTGCGCGACTATGTCTTTCCCATGTTTCGCGCCAATGCCATCTACGAGGGTGAGTATCTACTCGGTACCTCCATTGCGAGGCCATTGATCGCTAAACGTCTGATCGAAATAGCCAATGAGACCGGTGCCGATGCAATCTCCCACGGTGCCACCGGTAAGGGCAATGACCAGGTGCGTTTCGAACTGGGTGCCTATGCGCTGCGGCCTGATATTAAGATTATCGCTCCTTGGCGGGAGTGGGATCTCAACTCCCGGGAAAAGCTGCTCAGCTATGCTGAGGCGAATGGCATCTCTATCGAGATGAAACGTGATGGCAAGAAATCACCCTATTCGATGGATGCCAATCTGCTGCATATCTCCTATGAGGGTTACGATCTGGAGGATCCCTGGGCAGAGCCGGGCAATGATATGTGGCGTTGGTCGGTCTCACCGGAGGAAGCCCCGAATGAAGCGACCACTATCGAGATCGGTTTCGATAACGGTGATCCTGTCTCTATTGACGGGGAGAAACTCTCCGCGGCCGCCCTGTTATTGAAGCTCAACCAATTGGGTGGTGACAACGGTATCGGGCGTGCTGATATCGTGGAGAATCGCTATGTAGGTATGAAGTCCCGAGGCTGCTATGAAACGCCAGGTGGTACCATCCTGCTCAAGGCTCATCGCGCCATGGAGTCACTGACACTGGACCGTGAAGCAGCGCATATGAAGGATGAACTGATGCCTCGTTACGCCAAACTGGTCTATAACGGCTATTGGTTCGCACCGGAGCGGGAGATGTTACAGGCCGCCATTGATCAGACCCAGCAAGTGGTGAACGGGATGGTTAGAATCAAGCTTTATAAAGGGAATGTCTCTGTTGTCGGGCGACGTTCTGACACCAATAGTCTGTTTGACGAATCGATTGCTACATTTGAGGATGATGCCGGGGCCTATAATCAGCAGGATGCCGAAGGTTTTATCAAGCTTAATGCATTACGTCTCAGAGTGGCGGCTTCTAAAAATAAATAGTCTTTCTCCAACACGATAAAGACCAATCCGAATGTGGCTCATGCTACATTCGGATTGGTGCACAGGTTGCTACCATACAATCCCATCGACAACTCAAGCGGCACGTCTTTCTCGTTGTGTCTGGTTAAGTGCTGAAAGGACAGCCTTCAGTGAGGCATTAACCGTATCCCTGTCGATAGCCGCCCCAGCTACCCGGTGTCCTCCCACATTGAGCTGGACATAGGCAACGGCTTCCGCATCAGCTCCCTCTCCAATCGCATGCTCGACATAGTCGATGACATTAATCTGCTGTTTGCCTGCTTGGGAGATGGCATCAATAAATGCGGAGATGGCGCCTTCCCCACGGCCCTTGATGGTCGTTCTACCGTCTCCAGCGTCAATATGTGCCTCAATCACTTCTACCCCCTCTTTATGGTCGATTCGGTAGCCCTCAAGACGGTTTGGGCCCTGTTCAAAAACAAAGTATTTCATGAACAGGGCATAGATGGTTGCGCTCTCTATCTCGCCAGCATGTTGCTCACTCTCGCGCTGTACGATACGGGCCAGTTCCACCTGTATCCAGCGAGGCAGCATCAGACCGTAATCACGTTCCAGGACATAGGCTACGCCACCCTTGCCTGACTGGCTGTTGACCCGGATAACCGCCTGATAGTCACGACCGATATCCTGCGGGTCAATCGGCAGATAGGCGACCTGCCAGGGTTCGTCCGGTTGTTGTTGATGCAGACACTTGCGGATAGCATCCTGATGTGACCCGGAGAAAGCGGTGTAGACCAGCTCTCCCACCCAGGGGTGTCGAGGGTGTACTGGTAGGCCAGTGCACTGGCTATAGACCTGAATAATTTCATCGGGCCGGGAGAGGTCGATTGTCGGGTCTATACCCTGACTGTAGAGATTCATCGCCAGCGTAACTATGTCCATATTGCCTGTCCGCTCGCCATTCCCCATCAGGGTACCCTCGACTCGGTCAGCCCCTGCAAGGATCGCCAGTTCGGCAGCAGCCACTGCGCAGCCCCGGTCATTATGGGTATGTACCGAGACGATAACCGCATCGCGACGAGACAGATGGTGGCAAAAATACTCCACCTGGTCGGCAAACACATTCGGTGTGCTGCTCTCTACCGTGGCGGGGAGATTGATGATGCAGGGATGTTCAGTTGTTGGCTTCCAGATGTCAATGACTGCATCGCAGACATCCACAGCATAGTCCCATTCGGTATTGGAAAAGCTCTCTGGTGAGTATTGAAAGATCCAGTCGGTGTTGGGGTGATTTGCGGCCTCCTGCTTGAGCAATTCAGCGCCATTGACGGCGATTGCCTTGATCCCTTCGCGGTCGCGCTTGAATACCCGTTCGCGCTGCACAGTGGATGTCGAGTTATATACATGCACGATGGCCCGGTGAATACCCTTCAAAGCCGCGAATGTTTTACTGATCAACTCCTTGCGGGCCTGTACCAGCACCTGCACGGTGACATCGGATGGTATTCGGTCCTCTGCGATCAACCAGCGTACAAAGTCGTAGTCGGGTTGGCTGGCCGATGGAAAACCAACCTCGATCTGTTTCAGTCCAAGACTCACCAGCAAGTCCCACATACGACGCTTTTGTGCCACATCCATGGGTTCCAGAAGTGCCTGATTGCCGTCACGCAGGTCGACACTGGCCCAAATCGGTGATTTGTCGATGGCACGATTCGGCCACTGGCGATTGTGCATGGGCATAACCGGGGTAGGGCGATATTTGCGGTGGTCAAAGTGGTTCACTGTAAAGCTCCTGCTGATGGCACGATGGAGAAAACAATTTTTCCTTACCCGGCAAAGGTGCCGGGGAGGGGTTGGTCTTCCCGGCACCCCGATAAATCGGTGACGTGTCCATAGGAATTGGATATCTCTTTGTTACAGACCCTTGTGAGGTATCTCGCATTTACCCGAAACTTGTGGTCTCGGGCTTAATAGGGGTGGCTTGTGACCAATGGTGAAAGATTAGTGTAGATTGATTGGCAGGTGCTTGCGAATTATGACAACCATTAACTAATAAATGAATGAAAATAGCGCTATAATGCAGAAATAAGAAATATCATGCTTATGATAGCCTAAATGGAGCAACTCGATGAAGTTGGGTCGATATGACAGACGTATCCTCGAAGAGCTGCAACAGGATGGCCGCATCAGTAACCAGGACCTGGCCGAACGTATCGGTCTTTCGCCCTCACCCTGTTTGCGCCGAGTGCGCGCTTTAGAAGAATCAGGGATTATTGATGGGTACCGGGCTCACCTGGATGCAAGCAAACTGGGATTGAGTCTCATGGCGTTGATCCATATTGCAATGGATCGCCACACCCCTGAAAGATTCACCAATTTTGAAAGCAAGATCAATGCACTGCCAGAAGTTCTAGAGTGTCTGCTGATCACAGGTCAGGACGCTGACTACCAGGTTAAGGTAGTGGTCCGTGATATGGAGGCCTACCAGGCTCTGTTGCTGAACAAGATAACCCGTATCGAGGGTGTTAGTGGGGTTCACTCAAGTTTTGTGATGCGTAGGGTGGTGGATAAAAGCGCATTGCCTGTGTAGGACGCTAGTGTAGTGTCCTGAATAAAATATTCATTTATAATTCCCAGTGTTCCGGTTTATGGCAAAGGAAGGAAAAAATGAATTCAGCAGTT
>JAHXHU010000402.1:0-7368 GCA_025656375.1 Candidatus Thiodiazotropha sp. (ex Ustalcina ferruginea)
ATCTAATAGCTTGAAATCGCTAAGGATGGTGACCTTCCTACAGAGGACTTTCACCTCATTAGTTCATACCCATGCTGGGCGTACACAAGGGCAAGCTCTCCAAAATCAGTTTTGAAGAGTATGCCAAGTCGGTAGAGCCTTACACATTGGAGCACACCTCCAAGCTCTCCAAGGTGCCTAAAGACAAGCTGTTGAAACTGGCCAAGGCCTATGCCGATCCCAAAAAGAAGGTCTCATCCTACTGGACCATGGGTTTCAACCAGCATACCCGAGGCGTCTGGGTCAACGGTCTCTGCTACAATGTCCATCTGCTGATGGGCAAGATCGCCGAGCCGGGCAACAGCCCCTTCTCACTGACCGGTCAGCCTTCTGCCTGCGGTACCGCACGCGAAGTCGGCACCTTCACTCACCGTCTGCCCGCCGATCTGGTGACCAAGAAAGATGCACACTGTAAGTTTGCCGAGAAGACCTGGAAGCTGCCTGCAGGCACCATTCCCAGGGCTAACGGTAAATCCGACGATGCCGATCAATCGGACATCAGCGGCAAGCCCATGGGCAAGACCCTGATCCATGCAGTCGCCATGCACCGTGCGCTTAAAGACGGCAAGATGAATACCTTCTGGGTCATGTGTAATAACAACATGCAGGCCGCTGCCAACATGAATGACGAGAGTCTTCCCGGTTGGCGCAATCCGGATAACTTTATCACGGTCTCCGACCCCTACCCGACGGTATCGGCACAGGCTGCTGATCTGATTCTGCCAACCGCCATGTGGATCGAGAAAGAGGGCGCATACGGCAATGCCGAACGGCGCACCCAGTTCTGGCGCGAGCAGGTATCGGCACCAGGGGAGTCCAAATCCGACGTGTGGCAGCTCATGGAGTTTGCCAAGTACATCAAGGTCGAGGACGTCTGGCCGGCCGATCTGATTGCCAAAAAACCGGAATACGCAGGCAAAACCCTTTATGAAGTACTCTACACCAACTGTGTGGTCAACAAGTTCCCTGCGGAACAGGTCACCGACAGCCGTGGCAACAAGTACGACAACCACGAGTCTGCCGACTTTGGTTTCTATGTGCAGAAAGGTCTGTTCGAGGAGTACCGCCTGTTTAACTCGGCCGAGGGCATTCCGAAGAAAGGCCATGAGATGGCTGAGTTCGATGCCTACCACAAGGTGCGCGGTCTGCGCTGGCCGGTCATTAACGGCAAGGAGACCCTGTGGCGTTTCCGTGAGGGTTATGACCCGCATGTAGCCAAAGGTGAAGGCGTCAAGTTCTACGGTAAGCCGGACGGACGGGCCAATATCATCACTGCACCTTATGAGCCAGCAGCCGAGCCGCCGGATAAAGAGTTTGATCTGTGGCTCTGCACCGGTCGCGTACTGGAGCATTGGCACTCCGGTTCCATGACACGTCGTGTGCCCGAGCTCTATCGTGCCGTACCCGATGCCGTGATCTATATGAATCCGAAAGATGCCAAGAAGCGTCGCTTGCGTAACGGTGCTACAGCGAAGATCAGCTCTCGTCGGGGTGAGATCGTTTGTAGGATCGACACCAAGGGCCGTAACAAGTGTCCAGAGGGCCTGGTCTTCGTTCCCTGGTTCGATGCCGGTCGTCTGGTCAATAAGCTCACGCTGGACCAAACCGATCCGCTGTCGAAAGAGACGGATTACAAGAAGTGTGCAGTGAAGATCTCACGCGCCTAGCTTGTGCAATGCCGGTCCGGGTCAACCGGACCGGCCTTTTAACTGGAAACGGATAAGCTGAATCGTAGTATCAAATCAGTCATGTCAGAATCTGAGAGAAAAAATGAGCTGAACCGGCGGCAGTTCCTGGGCAACATGCTCAAAACTGCCTGTGGTGTGGGATTGGTCGGACTGGGCTTGGGTGCCTATTCCAAACGAGCCTCATCCATGCCGGCGAACTACATACGTCCGCCCGGCGCCCTGCCGGAGGAGGATTTTCTCGGAGCCTGTATTCGTTGTGGTCTGTGTGTACGGGACTGCCCTTACGACATCCTTTTTCTGGGTGAAGTCGGGGATGAGGTCGCTACGGGAACGCCCTATTTCATAGCCCGCTCCGGGCCTTGTGAAATGTGTGAGGACATTCCCTGTGTGGTGGCCTGCCCGACCAATGCCCTGGATCATGACCTGAAAGATATCGAAGATTCACGCATGGGACTGGCAGTCGTCATCGACCAGGAGAGCTGTATTGCGTTTCACGGCCTGCGCTGTGAAGTCTGCTTCAACGTCTGTCCCATTCGGGGCCGCGCTATCAGCCTGGATATGCAGCACAACACGCGTTCCGGCAAGCATGCGCTGTTTATTCCGGTGGTACACTCCGATGCCTGTACCGGTTGTGGATTGTGTGAACGTGCCTGCATTCTGGAAGAGGCTGCCATCAAGATCTTCCCGATGCATCTGGCAAAAGGCCAACTGGGCAAGCATTACCGTTTGGGCTGGAAGGAGAAAGACAGAGCGGGTGAGGCACTGGTCACTCCCGACGCCGAGCATCGTTACAACCTGCCCGAAGGGGTGCGTTACGACCTGCAAGGGGAAGGGTTGATCATTGAAGGAGAGGCAGAAGAGACACCGTTCTCTTCCAATCCTCTGGATACACTCAATAGCGGATTTATGGACAAGTAGTATGGTCGATATGACAACATTGGGTGATGACGCGATTGCAACAAAGGGCTGGTACAAGTCCCATAGGTTCTTGATCCTGCGGCGGCTCAGTCAACTCGGCATTCTGGCGCTTTTCCTGACCGGACCCTGGTTCGGACTATGGATAGTGAAGGGTAATCTGGCTTCCAGTCTGACGCTGGATGTGTTGCCACTGACTGATCCCTATGTCCTGCTGCAAGCCATGCTATCCGGTGTTGTCCCAGAGACAGCCGCCATCATTGGTGTCGTGATCGTACTGCCCTTCTACATTCTGGTAGGTGGTCGTGTCTACTGTTCCTGGGTCTGTCCGGTCAATATGGTTACCGATTTAGCCGCTTGGCTAAGACGTAAGCTGGGTATCCGCACGACATCACAGATCTCACGAACGACACGTTACTGGATGCTGACACTCACATTGATTCTGCCATTGGTCGTAACCGGCGGGATCGTCTGGGAGTTGGTCAATCCGATCTCCATGATGTTCCGCGGAATTGTGTTCAGCATGGGAGCCGCCTGGATCATGATCGCCGGCATCTTCCTGTTCGATCTGCTGGTGGCAAAGGATAGCTGGTGCGGGCATATCTGTCCGGTAGGTGCCTTCTACAATCTGGTCGGAATCAAGAGTCTGCTGAAGGTAAATGCCCTCCAGCGACAAGCCTGTAACGACTGCATGGAGTGCTACGTGGTCTGTCCGGAGCCGCAAGTCATCAAACCGGCGCTGAAGGGAGAGAGAAAAGGGCCTGAGTCCCGTGATTCTCTCTTCTGACTGCACCAATTGCGGACGTTGTATCGATATCTGTGCGAAAGATGTTTTCAGTTATGGCGGTCGTCACGCCATTAAAATCGACGAGTACAAGCGCGAGGATGAAATCAATCGGGGTGTCCGGGTCTGACCGGTACATCAAACAATTTCTGTTTATGAGAGTGATGATGGAGAAAGGTATGAAAAAGATCGCATTACTAACCATTGCGGCAATAGCAGCCATGTTCCTGTCGAGTGCGTTGCTGGCTGATGTTCAATCACTGCGTGGCGATGAATTGAATACGTCGGCAAAAAAACCGGCCAATTTAAAGCTCGTCAATGTCAAAGGAGGTATCGAACGCAGTTACAAGTTACAACCACCTATGGTTCCTCATGAAGTCGACAAGTATGAAATCAACCTGAAAAACAATGGCTGCATGAAGTGTCATAGCGAGGCTACCTATGAGAAAGAGAAGGCACCCAAAGTGGGTGACAGCCACTATGAGGATCGTGACGGTAAGGTATTGAAGACTGTCTCAAGCCGACGCTATTTCTGTAATCAGTGCCATGCACCCCAGATGGGCGCTGATCCACTGGTAGAGAACAACTTTCAGGGTGCGAAATAGCCATGCTTTGGGCCTCCTGACCAGGAGGCCCAAGCAGGCTAGGCAGTAGTACAAAACAAATTTGGTGTAATAATGAGCGAAACTAAAAAAAGAGGTGGTCTGTTCCTGATCGTTGTCGGCATCATCGCCGGTATCGTACTCTGGGGTGGATTCAACACCGCGATGGAAATGACCAATACAGAGACCTTCTGCATTTCATGTCATGAAATGGAGCAGACCGTATATCAGGAACTGCAGGAGACGGTTCACTTTACCAACAGGACCGGCGTCCGGGCCACCTGCCCTGATTGTCATGTACCCAAGGAGTGGATACATAAGTTCGTGCGCAAGATTCAGGCGACCAATGAGCTATACCACAAGATGCTGGGTACCATCGACACACCTGAAAAATTCGAGGAAAAACGACTTGAGTTGGCAGAGAACGTATGGCGTTCCATGAAAAAAGCCGACTCCCGTGAATGCCGCAACTGCCACAAATTTGTCTCCATGGACCTGGACAAGCAGGGGCACCACGCAGCTCGGAACAGCATGACCCTCACTATTGGGATGCAGTTGACGGCCATGCGCCGAAAAAGACCTGTATCGACTGCCATAAAGGCATTGCTCACGCCTTACCCGAAGGATTTGATCCAAATGCAGATTTTTGATGCCAACCTTTGGTATCTTTTATAACTTTTCATCGGTCTGGGGAGAAAACAGTTGACCTGCTCCCCAGTCTCGTTGAATCATAGGCACATAAATAAATTCGATTGGGCGAGAGGCTACCATGCTAAGTGACCCGTTCGGCAGACATATTGAATACCTGCGCTTATCTGTCACAGACCGCTGTGATTTTCGCTGTTTCTACTGCCTTCCCAGAAGCCATAGAGACTTCGAAACACCCAGCGATTGGCTGACACCCGATGAAATTGAGCGACTGGTCAGTCAATTTGCCGTACTGGGAGTGAAACATGTCAGGCTCACTGGAGGGGAACCCCTTGTACGCAAGGAGCTGAATGATATCGCTCGTCGGATATCCGGGGTGCCTGGTATCGAAGAATTATCGCTCAGCACCAACGCATCCCGACTCAGTCAATTTGCCGAATCATTAAGTGCCGCTGGTGTACGGCGCCTCAATATCAGTCTCGATTCTCTCGATGAGAAGAAATTCCAGGAAATAACCGGTAGTCAGCTGAAACCGGTCCTGGAGGGCATCGAATATGCCAAAACCTGCGGTTTATCCCCGATTAAGCTCAATATGGTCGTCATGCGCGGCATCAATGATGATGAAGTCGAAAGTATGGTGGCGTATTGCATGGAGCATGAATTGACACTGCGCTTCATCGAGACCATGCCGGTGGGAAAAGGCGGGCAGTCAGCCACTGAACACTATATGCCTCTTTCAGAGATCGAAACACGTCTTAAAAAGCGATACAGCCTAAAATCGGCAGCAATGCGCGGCAGTGGTCCGGCGCGCTATTTCCAAATTGATGAATCCAACCTGGTTGTTGGCTTCATTACACCCCAATCACAGCACTTCTGTGACACCTGTAATCGGGTACGGATGTCAGTGACAGGCGACCTGCATCTCTGCCTGGGTCAAGAGGATAGTCTCGCGTTACGTCCGATGATGCGTGCTGGCGCATCGGACCAAGAGATACGTGAAGCTATCAAATCAGCCATTGCACGCAAACCTGAGAGGCATCACTTCGACGAAGCGCCAACCGCCATCATCCGACCCATGTCGGCCCTTGGCGGTTGAGGATCTTAACGAACCGGCTTATACAGGATCTTCTTTTTTTTCGCTGTGGGTAGAATCACCACATTCACACTGATGTGATGTGGCGTATAGAGTGTAGTGCGTATCAACCACCCTCCCCCAGGCACTCGAGCCTGCTCAGTCATACTCCTGATGTGTGTGGTATCGTCATACTGATCTTCGATGACATCGTATTCCAGTTTCATCATATCTCCCCAATTTTTTTATAAGGGTTAGTTAGTGTCTATCCTGAAACTGGTACTTTTTGAAGCTATGTCATTGCAAATATACGATAAAAATAATCACCGTAATTTCTGTACGTCGAAAAATACAAATAACGCTAGACTGATTGAACGATATAACATTTTCTCTGCGCACGAATGCCTTTAGCGATCTTTACCTTATCTATTTCATTGTTTCCGGATCGACGCTAATTACAAGAATAGATCATATTCAGGGAAGCTTATTGAGAGCGCCACTCACTGTCATCTGAGGAAAGGGAATCTCCCATCCGTTTTCAGTACAGGCATCGACACTCCAACGTTGAATGGCACGACGCAGACGGCTGTAAAGATCTCCTAATTCACCTTTAAAATCAGCAATCACTACAATATCGAGAGAAGAGCTGTTGGCTAAGGAGAGCTCAACACGCAGACTGAGTAATTGCTCTCCGTAACCCTCCTGTTCGGCTCGTCGTTGGATATAGCTGTGCAGTACATCCGGTATCGACTCGGTGCTCTCTTTCTGCAGTGAATAACTAATGCCAATTACCTCCTTTATGCGGAAGTTGGTCGACAGGTTACGTGGCGATGCAGCGAGAAAATCACCGGTTTGATAAGTCAACTGCGCACCGCCCCGTTCGACCAGTTGTACTAGCTCGGGCGATATCCCGGTTACTTTGCCTCTTACTCCTTCATTGAGTATCACCCAATCACTCTTTTTACAGGGAAACCAGGGTTCATCCTGGTCGCATGGCCTCGATTTAAGATCGACCAGATCATCAATCGGCACCCGCTGCTTGATTCCAGCATCCGGATTGTCCAGTATTGAGAAGACGTTGATCTGCTCAACACGCCAAGGCAATCCATCCATTAAAATTCGCTCACCCTCACGCACAGAACCGATATTCAGAAAGAGTTGGATTTGGTGCCAATAGCGAGGTAATGCTTGTCGAAGTGTCCAAGCCATACCTAACAGTAATAATATGCTCAAGCTAAACAATACCCAGTCCTCAACCACATAGAAGACAACCATAGGACCCAGGATAACCAGCAAAGTGGTTACTATTCTGTGTATTAGCTCCAAAAGTCTGATACGAAAGCTACGATGTCTCTTTTTAAAGCCAGGCATCAAGCGCCGCATTGCCTTATGACTTAACCGAGACTGAACAATGATAATTGCAACTACCAATAGTGCTTCTATCAGATAGAGTCCACGCCGTTGAAAAAAGTTTTTCAGATAACTCTGAGAGGCGTCTGTGATTGAGACTTCAGCAACCAACAGCTCATCAACAAGTGAGTCTTCGATCTCGTGATGTCATTTATGCGTCCCAGGCATAAAAGACACTCGATCTTTGACAGCCTATTCATGCCCCTGCCG
>JAHXHU010000402.1:7378-10456 GCA_025656375.1 Candidatus Thiodiazotropha sp. (ex Ustalcina ferruginea)
CTCCCAAATGACTCGACGGCGTGTCGGGATGCCCTCTGCAGGTCTCCTAAGCCGCTACGCGACAGCGGATACCTGCCCGGGCCCTACGCCCTGCCGGGGTCTACCAACCTTCGCTTCGCTCTCCAGGGTTGGTAGCGGTTGCAACCTTGCCGCCTGGTGTTCGCTACTCATGAAAGCCCGATCTTTTCGCCAGCCGTCTGCGAGTGAGTCAAGAGATGACTGCAACTCTTCCGAATCACTTTTCTGTCGCAGTTGATCAATATTACTTAAGGCGTCTTCCAATACACCCAGTCTTTCACCGTAGTAGGCAATTTTCTCCTTTAATTCAGATTTTTGACGCACTTTCGATGTCATATCTTTCATCTCATCGAGTGCAGGTTTCAATAGTGAAAACAACTCCTTCTTGAGGTCGATCTGAGTTTCATCCTTACTACGCAGACTAGTAAGATCGACACCCGCAGAGATATTTTCAAAGTTATGTTTAGTTAACGTAAGGTCTGCATCAAGCTTTGCCAATTGCTGCTTTAATGACGCCTTCTGGGTTTCAGAATCCGCATTAGCAATACGTTTGCTCAGTGCCTTAATATCATTCTCGATATTTCCTTTAATCGTAACCAGATTAAGAAGGGTGGAAATCGTATTGTTCTCTTTGCCACTGACCTCCACCACTTCATCTTCTGCAATCAATTGAGTGGAAATAAATAAAAAAATAACGCAAAAGAAAAAAGAAGTAAGACGAAATGTAAATCCAGAGATTGTAGTAGTCATAATATCTGATCAGTTTTTTATCTTTGCAGGGAATATAGAAATCATGATAACAGACCGTATTTCCCAATAATCGCCACCACAGTGACTAGAAGTCCAAGCACCAGATTGACGAGAATTAACTGTCGAATCAGGTTTACCGTTGCCACACTCTTCGGTTTGTCACTGTTTTTCTGGGCCACACCAAGTTGACGATAGGGGAAGAAGTAAATGAACATGAAAATGGCTGACATCACGACCCCAACCAACGACATAATAACCAGCCATAATCCGATATCAGCTTTATAATTTGTAAAAAGCATCCAAAATCCGCTGATAAGAATAGTGATAACCGCAGCCCATACCCAGGGGAAAAAACCACTGAAAATATCCACCAATAGAGGCAAACGATCATGCGGCTCCAACCGCTTATTGATGACTGGCCGTAAGATCATATGAGCGAAAAACATCCCGCCCACCCAAATAATGACACCCAACAGATGTAGAGTCATTGCGATAGACATAGCTCGTCTCCTCCGTAGTACCGTCTGTTCAAGGCATAGAGTCTCATTGTGCCTAAGCGGCAACCATTCTCCAACCACTTACCGTTGGAGTTTTTTAACCCTCTCTTCAGGCTGCACATCGTAGAAGTTTGAAAAAAGTCATCCAGCTGGGTAAACTAATCGATTGCCTGCCATTTTGGCGTTAATTATTGAGTGAACTGGCGTCCTTCCCAGGATGCCTTTTTTGTTTTTATGGGTTTGCAAATGGCCGACTCTTTGATGACAACATATAAACGGTTACCTGTGACATTCGAACGGGGCGAAGGCGCTCGCTTGTGGGATGATCAGGGACGCCCCTATCTTGATGCCATTGCCGGTATTGCCGTTTGTGGACTCGGCCACGCACATCCTGAGATCCGTGATGCACTGTGCGATCAGGCGGGAAGTCTGCTCCACACCTCCAATATCTACGGCATTGCCTACCAAAACAGGCTTGGTGACAGGCTTTCCACCTTGGCAGCCATGGACAGGGTCTTTTTTGCCAACTCAGGTGCTGAGGCGAATGAGGCGGCTATTAAGATTGCTCGCCTTTATGGCAACAAAAAAGGGATCAAAAACCCAGCCATAATCGTGATGGATCAAAGTTTCCACGGACGCACCCTGGCCACCCTGTCGGCAACGGGTAATCGCAAAGTTCAGGCTGGATTCGAACCCCTGGTACAGGGATTTGTTCGTGTCCCCTACAATGACATTGAGGCGATTAACGAGATCACTCACAACAACAACAGCGTGGTTGCAGTCCTGGTCGAACCGATCCAGGGCGAGGGCGGTGTCAATATTCCAGATGTGGGTTATCTCAATAAAATCCGTGAGATCTGTGATAAGAACGAGTGGCTGATGATGCTGGATGAAATTCAAACTGGCATGGGACGTACAGGCCGGCTGTTTTCACATCAGCATAATAATATCCTTCCCGATGTAATGACCTTGGCTAAGGGATTGGGTAATGGCATGCCTATCGGTGCATGCCTGGCCCGCGGCGCTGCCGCTGAGGTTTTTGCCCCGGGAAACCATGGTTCGACCTTCGGTGGCAACCCACTCGCCTGCCGGGTCGCACTGACCGTACTGGATGTCATTGAATCCCAACAACTGACAGAACGGACTGCCCAGCTTGGTGAACGCATGAGAGCCGGTTTTCAGTCGAAACTTGGCGAGCAACAAGGCGTGCTATCGATCCGTATCTCAGGCCTGATGATCGGTATCGAACTTGATCGTCCATGTGTTGAATTGGTCACCCGCGCCCTGGATCAGGGGATGCTGATCAATGTCACTGCCGATAAGGTAATACGACTGCTTCCCCCATTGATTATCAGCGATGCTGAGTGCGACCAAATCATCGACGGCGTCTGCACCCTAATCGATAGTTTTCTCTGATTGCCTACTGAGACAGCAATTATGACCAGACACTTTCTTTCACTACTCGATCTCAGCAGCGACGAACTAAATGGTATCGTGCGCAGGGCCACCGAGCTCAAACGGATGCAGCATCGCGGCGATAACCATACACCGCTAAAGGGTAAAAATTTAGGGATGATATTTGAAAAATCATCCACCCGAACCCGAGTCTCATTTGAGTCAGGCATGTCACAACTCGGAGGACATGCTCTCTTTCTCTCACCGAAAGACACTCAGTTGGGACGGGGAGAACCGATAGAGGACAGCGCACGGGTGCTTTCACGGATGCTTGATATTATTATGATCCGTACTTTCGATCAGGAGCTGCTTGAAAGGTTCGCCGCCCACTCCCGTGTACCCGTGATCAACGCCCTCA
>JAHXHU010000363.1 GCA_025656375.1 Candidatus Thiodiazotropha sp. (ex Ustalcina ferruginea)
GGGACTTCTTCATTGTAGATTCTCCTTTTCGTAATCATAATTGGAAAATTCTACTTTTGAACCCCGTTATTTTTTGGGGGGATTACCGTATGAGACGCTATGTAGCAGAGTCACTTGGGACTTTTTGGCTGGTTCTTTGTGGATGTGGTAGTGCTGTAATCGCAGCCGCCTTCCCTGAACTGGGTATTGGCTTACTGGGTGTTTCACTCGCTTTTGGCCTGACTGTATTGACCATGGCCTATGCAATTGGGCATATCTCCGGTTGTCATCTGAATCCGGCTGTTTCTATTGGCCTCTGGGCGGGGGGGCCGCTTTCCTGCAAATCAATTATTGCCATACATAGTGGCTCAGGTTGTTGGTGCATTGATTGCCGGTGGGGTGCTGTATCTCATTGCAACAGGAAAGGGTGGTTTTGATGTAACGGGTGGTTTTGCATCAAATGGCTATGGGGACCATTCACCGGGTGGATACTCATTGTTTGCAGCCTTGTTGACAGAGGTTGTCATGACAATGATGTTTCTGCTTGTCATACTCGGCGCAACAGATCAGCGAGCACCCAAGGGCATGGCACCCATTGCAATCGGTCTCTGCCTGACCCTTATTCACCTGATCAGTATTCCGGTTACCAATACCTCAGTTAATCCTGCGCGCAGTACGGGTGTGGCTCTATTTGTCGGTGATTGGGCTGTGGCACAGTTATGGCTGTTCTGGGTGGCACCCATTATTGGTGCAGTAGCCGGTGCTGGAATCTATCGTTATATTGGCCTGGCGGGCAGTGAGGAATCGTAATATCGCGTTATAACTGCCAATCCAATTTAGTACTCCATCAATATTATCTTGATGGAGTACTAGGGACCTATTCAAGTCAGAGCTTGAATAGGTCCTCTGCCGCTTGGCGTATAGCATCATCCGAGTGATTGCCCTTATCTGCTGATACATCCATTGTGGGTTCGAAATACCCACAGAAGTTGGGTTTCTCCTTATCCATGATGGGTTCGGCCATCGGCTCTTCACACTGATTGGGTCGGGCTGGCGCATACCATCGACAGTTGCGACATACCCTTGTCGGTTTGCCGCACCTTCGACAATTCGTTTCCCGGCCATAGTCCGCAGCCTCAAGTTCTGTGCTGCACTGCCAACATTTACCTTTGATTTTGTCTTTCATTAATAGCTAGACTCATTCTGCATGGCGGCTGATGGCGATAAAATCGTTTGCCATCTTTTCGGCGTCATGGGGCGGGCTGAAGTAAGCATGAAAGCGTCCCTGTGGATCGACCAGGATAATGGAGGCAGAGTGGTCCATAACATAGCCCATCGCACTATCCTCCGTCTCAACCCGCTCATAGAGGATGCCCAGTGGTTTGGTCAACTGCTGTAGCGCGGTTTCAGGGCCGGTTGCGCCGATAAAGGAGGGATTGAAATAGGTGACATACTCTGATAATCGCTCCAGCGTATCACGCTCAGGATCGACGGATACAAATGTGATCTGATAGGGATCGGCAGCATTTTGGGCCTGCAACTGATCATGCATTTCGGAGAACAGGGACATGGTGGTTGGACAGATGTCCGGGCAGTAGGTATAGCCAAAACTCATGAATGTCCAATGACCAAGCAGACTCTGATTATCGTACTTACTGCCTTGATGATTCGACAGTGAGAAGGACTTCAGTGGCCTTAGTTCGGGCAATAGCAACGCTTGTTGGGTTTTCAAAGTTTCGGGTTGTGTATCTACTGGAGGCGTGGCGAGGTAGTACCAGGCAAGCAGACCGGCAGTAAGGGCTAAAGCGATTAGCAGGGAAACAGAGCCCATGCGTGTCGTGTCGTTATTTTTCATTGTCTTGTTATTCGCGTTGTCGTGATACCCAAATAAGCGTGACCAGGAGTAGTAGTAGCAATGCGGCACCCCCATTGTGAGCTACCGCGATGGGTAAAGGAAGATGTCCGAGTACATTACTAATCCCCAGTGCAATCTGCAGCGCTAGAAGCATCAATAGAAGTATGCCCAGTTTTTTCAAAGAAGCAGCCGAGCGAGGGAGGGTCAGATGCCAGGCAAGCAGTCCAAGCGTGATGGCCGTTAATATAGCACCCAGTCGGTGAGTGACATGTATTGCGGTTCTCGCATCATTTTCGAGTACACCGAATTCATAGTTCACACCTAAACCCCGCCAGAGCACGAAGGCCTCCTGAAAATCCATCTCAGGCCACCATTGGGCAGCATAGCAGGTGGGGAATTCACTGCATGCCAGTGCGGCATAATTGGTACTGGTCCAACCACCCAGAGAGATCTGTAGCAACAGGATCACGAGAGAGAAGCGGATCCACCAGCGCAGTGAGTTTGAGGTATCGAGGGTGTGGAAGGCATCGACAGGCCTCAATTTCAGCGCCAATAGCCACAACAGAACAAAAGTGGCGAAGCCGCCAAGCAGATGGGCGGTGACAATGGCCGGTTTTACCAGCAACGTGACGGTCCACATGCCCAAAGCCGCTTGAAAGATGACCAGCAACAAAAGTAGCGTCGGTAACAACAGGGGTTGTCTCGCATGGCATCTGCCACGCCAGGCCAGGATTGCGAGTAGCAGAATAGTCAGGCCAAGGCTCCCGGCCAGGTAGCGATGGATCATCTCTTTCCAGGCCTTGCCGCTATTGAGTGGACGGTCAGAAAATGATGCTTCGGTATCAGTAACCGCAACTTCAACCGATGGCACAACCATCTGACCATAACAGCCCGGCCAGTCAGGACAGCCCAGGCCTGCATCCGAGAGGCGTACATAGGTGCCTACAAGCACTACGCAAAAGGCGAGTAGACAGGTAAAGAGTACCAGGCGGTACTGTAATGAAAACGGGGAATTGGCCAGATGTTGCATGGTCATCTCATCTACTCTCACACGCTACTTGCAACACTCGGATGATGGCAAAAGAGTGCCCCTCTTATCAGGCTGGTGATAAGGCCTTATATGGATGGTTGGGTGGCTGAGCTGAATTAAATTAAACCTATCAAAATTCCGCATTTTATTATCCTGGCGCAGAAGTTTTCACAATAGTATGCCTTAAACGTCTCCCCAAGGTACGATAAGCGAGTTTGGAATAGCAAGTACTATAAAGGCATGATTTTCAGTGTGGTAACCAGGTAGGGTGCAGCCCTGTCGCACCAAGTATTAGCCGGCATGGTGCGGCGGGCCTCACCCAACGCGGGTACTGACTGATGTCCGTCCTTATATCAGCGTTAAAAGTCTTATAAGAACCAGGGGTATTACATATTGTTAAAATTGGATGATGACGCGGTGATCGGCATAGTCACGCCAGAGAATGGGCAGCGTACACTGGCCCTGCGATGGCTGCAGTTGGGTGTTTTGGCATTGGGTCTGGCTGGCCTGTTTGCGATATTACTCGTGCTCTCGCGTACCCCTGGTAGCGAAGCCTTTTTTCCCTGGGTGGATTTCTTCCGGACGGCATTGGTCGTACATGTGGATCAATCGGTATTGATCTGGTTTCTTGCCATGACCGGGGTGGTCTGGTGCCTGACTGCAACTTCGAAGTCTGGTCTGTTGTTAGTACAATCCCTGGCTTATCTGTTGGCATTGATCGGAACACTGGGTGTTGCCCTATCCGCTTTTATCGGCGATGGGGCACCCTTGATGAACAACTATGTACCGGTACTGCAGCGCCCCATCTTCTTTTTAATGCTGGGACTGTTTGGTCTGGGTATTGCCGCCCAGGCGGTCGTGAGTCTGAATGCAACCCGAAGGTCTCTGATATTCAACACAACAGGTCACCTGCCGAGCCTGGCCGCACTGACTGTCTCCCTGGCAGTCATCATGTCAATCGTCGCACTGGTGACAGCCTGGCTTCAGATGCCTGGGGGTGTGAATGGACAGGCTTACTATGAATATCTCTTCTGGGGTGCCGGTCATACCCTGCAGTTCGCCTATACCCAGCTGATTATCCTGGCCTGGTTATGGCTGGCCGTTCATAGCGGGGTAACCTTGCCTGGTGATTCACGCTGGTATTTTTGGTTATTAATCATTGGCATCGCACCCGTGCTGTTGGTGCCCTTGATCTATGTACTCCATCAGACAGTGAGTCTGGAGTCCAGGACAGCCTTCACCCAGCTGATGCAGTATGGCGGAGGCCTTGCGGTGACGCCGATCGGTATGTTGATTCTGCTGGGACTGTTACGGTCTAAGAAGGCCGGAGAGATAGAAAAGCCGCTTCGTCGAACCCTGTGGATGTCGATGTTGCTGTTTTATTCCGGTGGCACCATCGCCTTGTTCATCTCAGGGGTGAATACCATTATTCCAGCTCACTATCATGGTTCCATTGTGGGCGTTACCATGGGACTGATGGGGCTGGCTTACCTGGTGCTTCCCAAGTTGGGCTATCCACCGGTACGAGGCCGGTTGGCTGAGCTGCAGCCCTGGATCTATGGTGTTGGTCAACTGCTGCATATCGGCGGATTGGCAGCTTCAGGGGCGATGGGAATTCAGCGCAAGACAGCTGGAGCTGCGCAGGGGCTGGATACACTCTCAGCCAAGTTGGCAATGGGTGTGATGGGCATCGGTGGTTTACTTGCCGTGATTGGCGGGATTCTCTTTGTCTGGATCATGTTGCGGATCTTTATTAAAGGATCAGTACAGACCCAGTAGATATCGCATTAACGCAATATATTTTGATTGATTAACGGTCTTTGTTAAGTTTGCATACACCAACTTCGCCGCGCTGTGAACTAGCACTGTGCAGAAACGTAACCATACTAGGGGTGAAATATGAAGCCAAAAATACTAGCTTTTGCGGGTAGTAGTAGAAAAGAATCCTTCAACATGAGGTTACTAGCAATTGCGGTATCTGGAGCCAAAGAGGCGGGGGCAAATGTTACGCTGGTTGACTTAGCAGATTACCCAATGCCACTCTTCAATCAGGACCTGGAGAGTGAGGAAGGAATTCCAGAGAATGCACTTAAATTTAAAAGACTCCTGATTGACCATGATGCATTCATAATCGCTTCACCTGAATATAACAGTGCTTTTAGCCCATTGCTAAAAAATGTAATTGACTGGGCATCACGTGCCGAGTCGGATGATGAGCCACCGCTGATGGCTTTCAAAGGTAAAATGGCTGCAATCCTGGCTGCATCTCCGGGTGCTTTGGGTGGACTTCGCGGGCTAGTGTTTTTAAGAATGCTACTGGCGAATATTGGGGTGACGGTTTTACCTGATCAACAAGCCATTCCCCAAGCATTTAAAGCATTCAATGCTGATGGCTCGCTTATTGATGATCTACGACACAAAGCTGTATTGGAGCTTGGGTGGAAATTGGCGATTACGATGGATAAACTTAATGGCTGACAAATCAATCGTTTTGTATTCTAGCCGTTACTGATCTTATACCACTTTTAAAATCCACACATTGTGGCGTTAGTAATCAAAAGAGAAATTCACCTTGAAGATAAGGCATTCTACAGAATCTGACTGCACTGCGATTAGTGATATTCATATGAGTGCTTTTGGCAAGGAGCAAGGCCATGAAATTGTAGATCTTGTCAATAGTTTGCTGGACGATGCGACGGCAGAGCCTTTGCTATCGCTGGTGGCAGAATCAGCTGGAAGGTTAGTAGGCCATATTCTTTTCACACAGGCAAAAGTCCAATCCGATAAAGAAGTCTCAGCTCGGATTCTTGCCCCACTAGCAGTTACATACGACTTTCAAGGCGCAGGCGTAGGAGGTGCATTGGTTAGAGAAGGTTTGAATCAGTTGGCAGAGTCAGGTGTCGACTTGGTTTTTGTGCTTGGTCATCCCGGCTACTACCCGAAGTTCGGGTTTCAAACCGCAGGTGTACTTGGTTATGAGGCTCCTTATCCAATTCTCTCGGAGCATGCAGATGCATGGATGGTACAGGCGTTGAAGGCTGGTGTGATTGGCACTATCGAAGGAAAGGTTCAGTGCTCAGATATTCTAAACCAGCCTCAGTATTGGCAGGAGTAGAGCCTGCTAGCGAATAAGGTTAGATCGTGAGAGTGAGCCTCCCCATTAATAGTTGACACAGTCATTTCTAGATCATTCATTAACTACTCGATACGTCGACTTAACGAGCTGACCCTCTCATACAATGTAATCAGTTTTAGGTGCGGCAGGCCGCACCCTTTGGGTATTTAATTATCTAACTTATAGGCCATGGCATAGCTAATATGCATTGGACATTTTATTTGTGATGGTATTTCAGGTAACGGCTGTGCTGCATCGACTGCTTTACCTGCTGCTTTTCGTAGCTGGTTGTGTTGTCCGGTGATGGCAAGTTGCGCTACTTTCCCGTCACACTCCAGCTTGAAACTGACTTTTATATTTCCCTCCAGGTTTCTGCGACGGGCTATGCTCGGGTAGTATTTTTTCTCTTCAATCCTTGCCAGCAGTTTTGCCAGGAAACGCTCACGCAGATTTACCTGGGGCTGTGCGCGAGGTAGAGGTGCCTCTCTCTTTGCCAACGTCTCTTTAACAGGTTCGGTTTTAACCACTTTCTCTATAACTGGTTCAGGTACGGGTTTTACTTTTTTCTTTTTAGGTTTGGGCTTTGGTTTGGGTTTAGGTTTTTGTCGAGCCACTGGTTTGATCACCGGTTTTACCGGTTGAATGACTTCCGGGATCACCTCAGGGAGTGGTTGAGGGAAATTCATCTGCACATACAGGGGAGATCGCTTCTTTTTCTCAATCGCTGATCGGGTAATCAGTTTGTCAGACCATTCCATCACGATCAGCAGATGCAACAGAATGGATATGGATACCGCCAGCAGACGCCAAACGGTGTTTGTTTGGATCATGGCTTTTCAGTGAGGATATCGAGAGACTCCGCTCCCGCACTACGGGCCGCATCGATTACTTTAATCCCTAGCCCGAACTGTGCATTCTGATCGCCTTTTAGTCTGACAAATCGTTTATCAGGCGCATGTAGGGTGCCACGCAGGGTCTCTTCGAGCTTATCCAGTGTTGAGGCATGACCATCCACCAGCAAATCGCCATTTGGTGCCATAACGATCTCGACCGTGTCGTCCTCCTGAATGGGATTGCTACTCTGGGCCTCCGGCAGTTGGATATCGATGGCCTGATCTTCAATGAAGTGTGCGGTGAGCATAAAGAAGACCAACAGCAAGAAGACGATATCGATCAAGGGGGTGAGATTGAGCACTTGGCTGGAGCGCCTCTTATACTCAAACGCCATCGGTTATGTTCTCCCAATGGTGGGTTTGCTCTGTTTGAGAGGATGATGAGGACGTTTCCGTACGGCGCTCCAACAACAGGGAGATACAACGATTCATCTTCAGCGCTCTTCGTTCGACACTCCCTTCCAGGAAAGGCAGTAACAGCAGCAAGGGTATGGCTACTGCCAGTCCCACGCCAGTGGTGATCATGGCTTCCCATATACCGCCTGCCAGGGCCTGTGCATCCACTTTTCCACCGGCCTGTTCAATGACCATAAAGGCCTTGATCATGCCGGTGATGGTGCCTAACAGACCGAGCAGGGGAGCGGTGTTGCCAAGTATACTCAGGGTACGCAGGCCAAACTCCATCCGCTGTATCTCTTCACCCCGTACCCGGTTACCGACACCCTGGAGATCTTTGACGCCCTCAGCGTGGGCCTCAACAATGGCTTGAATGACATTGGCTTCCGGTCCTTTGAGTGCTGCAATTTGTTGATTGGCATCTGCCTGTTCGAGAAGTTGATTGAGTTTCTCCAGCCACGCTTTCGGTAGTTGTCTCAAGCGCAGGAACAGAAAATAACGTTCCAGCACAATGGCCAGTCCAATGGATGAGTAGACTGCAAGGACCCAGATAACCGGTCCGCCTTTTGTAAGAAGTTCAGCAAGATTCATGGTGTGATCCATCCCATTGCAGTGGCACCGCCAATCAGAATGAGCAGTCCGACACTGGTGTTTTCCAATGCTATCCGGTGCAGGCCGAGGTGGTGTCTAATCTGTTGGCCGAAGTGGGCAACCCCAAAGGCAAAGATCAGGGTAGGCAGCAGTACCGCACCCAGTGCGAAACCGGTGCCCAGGGAAATGCCGGCGAGAATACTGGCACTGGTAGCCGCTGCGAGTATCAAGGTGGTCAGAGGGGCGCAGGGGTTGAATGCCATGCCCAGTCCCATCAGATAGAGGCCTCCGGGCAGGCTGCTTCTCGACATCTTCGTTACAGATGTTGAAGGTGCTGTGTCGAGGGTCACCCGCTGTGATGTTTGGCAATTTGTAGTGCAGCCAGTCGTTCGACGACGCCACACAATGGATAGGGCAACCAGGATTGTTGCACCACCCAACAGCCAACGAACCCAGGGGCCTGAGACTAGGTCTTCCACCCATAAACCTGCCCAACCAGCACCTCCTGCCAATAGGGTATAACCTGTGACCCGTCCCAGAGAGAAGGGGAGCAGGGTGCGCCATGCCCCCCTTATGCCTTGGTCGTTGGTGGTAAAGACCGGTCCAAGGTAGGGCAGGCAGGCGATGTTGGAGGGGCCGGATCCAAAGCTGAGCCCCAATAGCAGGGCGGCACTGAAACTGAGACTGACAGGTTCTATCGGAATCATTGCACCTTGGCCTCGGTTTTTGATCTACCCTGATTGAACCAGCTGATGAGATTTTTCTTCTCCCATTGGGTTTGGCTTTTTTTACGTTGTTTGAAGTACTGGGGACTCGAACTGAACACAGGGATAAAGGTGTATTTGAGCTGTAATACATCCTTGTCCGGGCAGAATTCCACACAGCGTCCACAGAGGGTGCAATCTTCGAAGGTGACATTGCGATGCTGCATGTCGGTGTGCATTTCTTGGATATCCATCGGGCATGCCTTGGCACAAAGACCACAGCGATCACAACGGGGTGTGGCATTCTTTATTAATCGCAGCAATCCAAGTTTACGAAACACCGCATGCAGGGCCAGCATGGGACAGATTCTGCAAAAAGGCTGCCGCACGGTGAGAGCCAGGGCGATCATCAGGCCAAACAGAAAATCTCCCAGCACTGAAAACACCAGGGTGGTTGTATTTGCTGTATCCACTGTGAGTTGTGAGGTCTCACCGGTAGCCAGAGTAGTGAGTATCCGGCTGGGACAGATGCGGCAGAACGGATCGCCCATATCATGATTCAGCATACCGATGCCGGTAAGCAGGGGAAGGCCGAATACCAGTACCAGCAGCATGAACCACTTCACGGGGCGAAGTCGGAATACCAGTTTTTTTGGCAGGGACTCATGACGCTGCAGGCCTAGTTTCTGCCCTATCAACTGCATAACTTCCTGGAAGGTGCCAACAGGACAGACCCAGCCACAAAAGGCTTTATTGAGAACAACGAAAAAAATCAGGAAGGTGCCCAGTGTAATCAGGGTGGGCATGATGCCCATCATCAGATTGCCACCTTTGGCGATCACCTCGCCCAGTCGGTGGTCCATCTGGTGCTGGATCGGAATCAGGGTGCAGAGATCGGAGCCCTGGAAGTCATATGCACAACTCAATGCAGGCAGTGCACCACTGATCTTATCTTCGAGATAGTAACCGGTGATGAGGCCGCCATAGACAAAAAAGATGAAAGCGCTGAGCTGTACCAGTTTACGCAACAGCGAAAGATTGATCCAGGAGCTCATGTCCGTTTCTCCTTGATCTTCTTAGTACGACCAAGATAACCGCCCGCAAGCATCCCAATCCCTACAACCCATATAGACCCAGTTGAGTTGATTGCCAATGTGTGGGATTGACCCGGTAATCGGCATTGAGTTGGGTTTGGTAAGCGATATCACCTTCACGGTATCTGCTACTGATGGTGAGTTGAGCGCTTCTTTTATCCCGCTCACCTGCCACCAGGTTGGGGAAGTCATCAGGGATCTAAAATTCAACACGTCCGTACTGGTCACTGATCACTGTTTGCTGAGAGCCGTGGGTGGTCTGTAAGATCAATTCAAGATCTGGGATCGGTTCGCCGTGCAGGCGTACTAGGAAACCCCAGGTTTGTAGTGTGTGATAACGATAGTGTTCACGGGGAATGGGATCGGGCGCGATCTCAAAGTCGGTCTTTTCAACAGCCGTCAGTTTGCTGGGACTCTGTTTACTGGGGCGACCGAACATGTACTCATAGCGAATGACGGCCTCCTTGTGATTACCCCAGTCTTTTTCTGCCACCACAACATGGTAGTTATCGACGCCGGTTTTGGGAATGGTGATACCCCCCTGCCCGAGGATCAGGGGTTGGGTCGATAAGTCCGGTTTCCAAAGTGTGATAGTGGCACCTTCACCATTTTCCAATGCGATCTGTTTGGCTCCGCGATGATCATGGGAGGGTTGTACAATCGCTGAGCGCCATGGAAGGCTGAAAGCCGAGGCGGTTAGTCCCCGGCAGCCGTGAGGCGAGACTGTAGACCCGCCGTGCCTTGCGCCAG
>JAHXHU010000398.1 GCA_025656375.1 Candidatus Thiodiazotropha sp. (ex Ustalcina ferruginea)
ACTGCTGAATTCATTTTTTCCTTCCTTTGCCATAAACCGGAACACTGGGAATTATAAATGAATATTTTATTCAGGACACTACACTAGCTACTCTGATCTGGGCCTTCATCCCCAAACCAATAGCGGTGGATCTGCTGACCCTGGCACCGGGAGAGCTGGTGGTGACCGTCGATGAAGAGGGGGAGACCCGGGTAGAGGATGTGTTCGTGCTGTCTGCACCGATCAGTGGCCGGGCAATGCGTATCGATGCCGAGGTCGGTGATCGGGTGGTGGCCAACGAGACCTTGTTGGCAGAAATCGAACCGATCGACCCAACCCTGCTCGACCCCCGCAGCGAGGCCCAGGCCCGAGCGGATATCCGTGCCGCCGAGGCGAACAGGAACTTGTCCGATGCGGCTGTCAAAGAGGCCAGTGTGGAGTTGAATTTCGCCCTCAGTGAACTGAAACGATCCCGCAGCCTGCGCAAAGAGGCGGTCATCTCCGCACGGGAACTGGAATCAGCGGAGCGCACCTATCAAACCCGTCAGGCAGCACTGGAGACGGCGATCGCCACCCGCCAGGCACGGCAGGCGGAACTGGAGAGAGCACGGGCAGAACTGATCTCACCCACGGCAGTGCGGCAAAAGTCGGAAGCCTGCCAATGCGTACCGATCACTTCACCTGTGGATGGCCGCATCCTGATGATCCTGCACAAAAGCGAAGGGGTGGTGAGTGCCGGAGAACCCCTGGTGGAGATCGGCGATCCGCGGAAACTGGAGATCGTCGCCGACCTGCTCTCCACCGAGGCAGTCAAGGTGGAAACCGGCCAAACAGTGATCATCGAAAACTGGGGCGGCAAAGAGGCCTTGTCCGGCACAGTACGCCGGGTAGAGCCTTACGGTTTCACCAAGGTATCGGCACTGGGCATCGAAGAACAGCGGGTGAATGTGATTATCGACTTCACCACACCAAAGGCACAGTGGACGCGTATCGCACATGGCTACCAGGTGGATGTGCGGATCATCCTCTGGCAGGGAAGTGATGTCCTTAAACTGCCACTCACCGCCCTGTTCCGGGACGGCGATAAATGGGCCGTATTCGTGGAAGGGCAGGGTAAGGCCCATCGACGCCTTGTGGAGATCGGCAGGCGCACCGGACTGGAGGCGGAGATCCTCACCGGCCTTGTTGCCGGAGAACGGATTGTGGTCCATCCCAGTGACAAGATCGCCGAAGGGATTGCTATCGAATCACGCAATCCTGAATGACTTGGGCCTCCTTTAACGTACCGCCATACAGTCGAACAAGACATGCTGACACATGCACAAATGCAGCTGAGAGAGTCGCCTCAAGATTTTTAGTCTGTATTATTCAGGTCATCTTCCAATGCCTTCGTTTCTTCCTTCCCTCCATAAAAAGAAGAGACACCTGGTAATTTTGGTGATTCTGGAAAATCCGGTTTTTTCTCTTGTTCGGCCAATATCACCACATAAAGGATTGACTCATTGTAGCAGGTTCATCCCCCACCTCTACCCTGCTGAAAAGTTTAACGGTTCATCCCCACGCATGTGGGGAACTGTGTATTCCACTGATTCCTGCCACCCGTTCCACGCGAAGGCTGCCACCCATCGGAGCGCTAGCGAAGCGGGTTTGGTGTATTGTTACTCGGAGTCGGTAGGCCAAGTCAAGTTTGCTTTCTTTTTACGCATCGATTCTCCTTTTAGATTGATCTTGTAAGCATTGTGTACCAGCCGATCCAGGATGGTACGTGAGTGGCATGTTTCAATCCACGCACCCGCGAAGGGAGCGACAATTTACTCATACGCTCTCTCCCATTGATAATTTGTTTCAATCCACGCACCCGCGAAGGGAGCGACCCTTTCTTGGCTGAATTGATGGCTGCAAACGAGGGTTTCAATCCACGCACCCGCGAAGGGAGCGACACGATAAAGGTGACAAAGATACCGCTCACGTCATGTTTCAATCCACGCACCCGCGAAGGGAGCGACATAGGCTCATTGACGGTTATCTTGGGAAAAAAAGTGTTTCAATCCACGCACCCGCGAAGGGAGCGACACCCACTCAGCTGCTTCAGCTTATCCCTTTTGATGTTTCAATCCACGCACCCGCGAAGGGAGCGACACGCAGATCCTGCACAATGTGAAATTTGGTTATAGGTTTCAATCCACGCACCCGCGAAGGGAGCGACGATGAATATCATCTCTTGTATTTGGCGGTGGGGCAGTTTCAATCCACGCACCCGCGAAGGGAGCGACTTTAGTAGCTTTATTTTCTGTTTGAGCTCTTTGTTGTTTCAATCCACGCACCCGCGAAGGGAGCGACTCGAGATGGTTGTTGTTGTTAAATGACGTATTATCGTTTCAATCCACGCACCCGCGAAGGGAGCGACATGACGTCAACGATTTTAATGGCGATAATAAGGAGTTTCAATCCACGCACCCGCGAAGGGAGCGACAATGGGTCTAGCGGGTGTACAAGCCCTTGCACCAGTTTCAATCCACGCACCCGCGAAGGGAGCGACAGACGAGTTAGTGAACTCAAAGACGATGAGAGTAAGTTTCAATCCACGCACCCGCGAAGGGAGCGACTTGATCGAGCGGGTATGTTGTGTCAGTTTTCCATGTTTCAATCCACGCACCCGCGAAGGGAGCGACCTTTAAATTCTATCTTCCTAATTTTTAAAGAACAATCAACAAATTTACGCTAACCAAAGCTACAAAGACTTAACTAGATTCTTGCAATGACATCTCTTTATATTATTTCTCTTAAGAACAAATAGTTAGACATCCGCTAACCTGACGGGAATACAATGAGAACGCTGGATTAGCGATTACAGAATAAGACTATCGTGAACTGGATCCACAACAGGCTTTGCACCCACATGTTCAACTTTCTGCCTGCCTTTTTTTCCAAGAAAGTAGAACCTAAGGCTATCTACCTGCGGATCGAATATCTCCATTAATTCTTTTTTTAGTACTACGAATTGTGCTGGCGTTACTTCACATTCAAACACCGAATTTTGAACCCGCATGCCATAATCGAGACAGGTTTTTGCAATTTGTCGCAGGCGTTTTTGACCACCGTCAGATATGACACTCACATCATAGGTTATCAATACCAACATCTCATTTCACCAGATAAGGTGGATAATATTTCACATCACCACGAATATGGCGTGCCAGTAGCATTGCCTGACAATGAGGCAACAAACCAATAGGTACAGATTCATCCAGATAGGGATGGTTGATCTCTGTCTGTTTACGTTCTTGCCATGAAGTCAACAATACTTTTCGCGCTTCGTCAGTCAGACGAACCGCTCCGCTGGCTTCAGTCACGAAATCTGACGCTTGAATTTGCCGCCGGTTAATCAATGTCAGCACAAAACGATCAGCCCAGGGTGCACGAAATTCCTCCAACAGATCCAGTGCGAGACTAACTCGACCCGGCCGGTCTTTATGTAAAAATCCGACATAGGCATCCAGACCAACTCCTTGTAATGCGGAGGAACATTCATAGGTAATGAGGGTATATGCAAAGGAGAGCAGGGCATTGACCGGATCAGTCGGAGGACGACGAACGCGGCCGTTAAAAGCAAAACCGTTGCCGCGAATCAGTTCATTGAATACCCCAAAATAGCTGCTGGCTGCATCACCTTCAATACCCATGGTCTCCTCGACCGACCCCGCACACTGAACACGACGCAGGCTGGCAGCGAGTTTTGTAACTGCCGCTTGTAACACCGGATTGTCACCGTGATTGCGCAATTCACGCATTAATACAGACCGGCAATTAGCAATTTTTGCCGCCACCATTAATCGGGCTATGGAGGTAGATTGTTTATCGTCATCAGCCCAACGGTATTGCGCACGCCTCAGCAAGACATTACCGGTTTGTTTACCCTGTACCCGTGCTAGGAATTTTCCATATTCAGTATAAAACGCCAAGCCGATTCCCTGCTCACCACAGTAGCCCATGAGAAAAGGGGAAACGGAAACCTGCCCAAAACAAAGGATGTTACCAATCGTTAATGCCGGAAACTGGCCCAACTTGTCATCACTATTTTTAACGACGATAGTTTCACGCTCCTTGTGTAGATAACTCTTCTGCCGGGTGATGTAGAGGGTATTGAGCAGTTTCTTCATGTTGAAACTCCGTCTCTATTTCTTCTTTGACGACCGTTTAGCCTTAGTAGGGGGTAAGTAATTCCTGCCACTAATCACTTTCTGGTCGGTTTTGCTCTCCAGCTCCTTACGTGCTCGTTTAGCAATTCCTCCGCCTTTTCTTGACGCGCTTTTATTCTCATTCATACCCGTCGCATCAACGCTTTCCGCTATCTGACGAGTGGATAATTCTGCCAGGGCTGTAAAAATGAGTTAAGCCTCGGTCATATGGTCGCGCAGATTGTGGTCCTTAAGTCCTTTCAATGATTTGTGCTGTTTGACACTGTGCCCCGTCCACTCCTGATGAATGATGTTAGTGAGAATGGCAAATTCATCGCCCTGTTTGATCTCATGGTCAGCCCAGTAGTCGGTGAGTTTGTTGCGGGTCTCTTGCCCGGTCATGCGCTGCTGGATCCACTTTTCACTGCGCCCGTGTTTCTTCCAAGTTTCCCGCGCCCGATCAAGTGAACGAGAAGGGTCAGTCATCTCCTGCATACGTTCATAACCCACTTTGGCCAGCCAAAGCTTGATGGGCTCGGCCTTAGGGCTGGCTTAGGGCTGGGGACTGATTGGACCAAGCGGAGAAGGGTTTCTGCGGTAGCGACATCCGTGAGGTACTTTTTCCCGTCAGCCGCCTCCAATTTTAGTCGGTGACAATTTGTCACCGACTGATTCCCTTCCTTGCCCAACCGCCCCTTGAGTTTATTCCAATACTTACGTGCAGTTTGATAATCTGGCTGCTGCGTCAGCACCTGGACAATATCAATAACCGAAAACCACCAGACATCCAACTCCTCGTCATATACCCGACGGATTTCGTAGTCTTCAAACAGCGTCATGTCCGTTTTCATTATCATTCTCCGTAGATTGCAGCGGACTGGTGAAGAGTTCATCATCAATATACCGCGCCGAACGGTCGCGCCGGAATGTATTGGGTCCACACAAATCGAGCAATGAACAGGCCCGGCAGCGCTTTCGGTTTTCCGTTGGCGGTGGTGTTTTGCCAGATTCCAGCAATGTATGCGCTCCATCGATCGCTTCGACAGTTGTTTTCCGCAAGGCATCATCGATAATCACCGGCTCACGCTTGCACACCTCCCAATACCAGATTGCCCCAGTATCGACTTGCGTTTGGCGCATCTCCTCAATACATAACGCCTGCGCACAAACTTGTATGCGATCCCAGCCTTCAACCTTGGGTTTTCCCCGCTTGTACTCCACCGGAAAATACTTGAGCGGGTCACCTTGCTCTATTTCCAGCAAATCCATCTTACCTGTCAGCCGGTATTGCTTTGAGCACAACAATACGTCGCGCTCATAACGAGTACCTCGTCGCTGCTCTGCGACACCGCTATCCACTCGCTCGTGCAACACCCGACCTTCTGCCGTAAACCGGTTCTCCTCCCATACCTGCTCGATATGAATCAGGGCAAACTGGCGAGGGCAGTAGGCGTAGTGTTGTAGGGTGGAGATAGAGAGGATGTTTTCATCCATATTCAGAAACCTGGAATTTCCTCTGGTGTTAACCCATTTATGTGGTTAATTGTGTAGCTTCCATCAGGGTTCACATTGAGTGTGCGATGTACTTTCGCTGAGGAGTGCTGACCGGATCTACAGTTATGTTCCCACCAGATCAGTTTCTCGACCACCATGCTGCCCTCGGGGCGAGCAGAGGAAGCGTCACCTTCAAACAACTTTGGCAAGGTCTTTTTTATCTTCTCTGCATCTTCATTGTTAAATCCTGTTCGTTCGGCAAGTTGCGGTGTCATGCCGCCAAAAGCAACATAGACTGCCCTATCTACCCGGTGTTTCATGCCCATACGATCAGAACTAATATCACTTTTACCCTTAGCCTCTTCAGCGTTAACGCTTTTAACTATTTGAGTACTAGTGATACTTACAGGCTCGATACTAAACGCCGATTGAATACTAACTGGCCCACGAATTGGTATAGACACTCCAGAAGCATCATCGCCGCCTTTTCCAAAGGCAAAAAGCTGTCCGAATGAACGTACATCTATCCATTCTTTACATGCATGTTTCGCTATTTCTTCCTTTTTTGATGGGTTCTTTTTATCGACCTTCAAGGCATCTTTCCCCAGCACAGTCTTAGCTCTCGCTCTAAGGTTTGGCATTCCATCTGTTTTCTTTTCGTCTGATTGGACAAATATCTGTTCGCCCGCATCCTGTAGCCGATCCCTGATTTTACGTTTCAAGCAGACATCGGAGACCTCACCGAAACCATCGTAATCGGTTCGGGGACGATTACCATTCAATGGATCGCCATTGGGATTGGCCCTGTTAACACTAAAGATCAGGGCAAAATCTATTTTATTCTGTAAACTCATTCTTCATCTCCTTCTATTTGCAAATCATCATTATCTGATCTTCTCATCAACCATTCCCCATTTTTTAATTTATGTTCCCTCAACCATTTTCTCTGGCAGTGGTAACCTAGTAGATATTCTCCAGTAAGTTTTCCAGACGAGGTAAAATCATCATATTCAAAGGCAGCGCAAATATTATCTAGCAATTGTCTATATGCATCCTCAAGAGGCGGAATATTATTCCGTAATCTTTGTTGGTAAGGATTGATACCTTTTTCAATAGTTAGCCAAGTTGATGCCGGGTGATCCGCAAATCTCTGCATAAGTCTACTGGCATGAGTTGTTCTTACCTTTTCTTTTGCGACGATCATTGCCATTTCTTCTATTCTTTCTGCAATAGCTAATAGGCGCCCATATAAATAATCGCGTGATTTTCTATTCTCTTCTAATGACATTTCATACTCCTTACCCTGATCCATGCATCGTTTACTAAATCCTTTATATAATGAACAAGCTACAGACAAGTCCCTTTCCCATGCTGATTGCTCGCTCTTCCAGTTAGAATACTGTTCGGACAATCTTTTTATTGAGCGATTACCGGCTCTATCTATTGCCTTATTAACAAGATCATGCGGCAATGATTTTGCTTCAATTATGCAAGGCAAAATACGTTGCGCTGTACTTTTCTTTAGCGAATTGGCAATTTTCTTACCATAAGCTGCTTCCCAAATTGCTTGGGGGGACGGAGCACATGGAAATTCGATATGTGAACTACTATTTCGGTTTTCCTCATATTTTTTTAAATGACGACATTGAGGCCATGCAAATTCTTCATGCCACTGAGAGATACGGTCGATATATTCGTCAGGAAAAAGCTCCTGGTAATAGGTGACCGCCATACGACCAGGTGTTGCCGAGTCCATGCCCAATATTACGATGCTATCAGTCGGTTGCAGTTTAGCCCGATAACCTCGCATATACTTACCCATAGCAATCGAAAATGACTGCCCAAGGTCGTGAGCATGGTCAATCTGATCGACTAAATAAGCCATAGGGTCGTATGTTTCTTCTATATCATTCAAGTTATCCCAAATGTCATCCATAGGTTGAGGGATATCAGCGCCTGACACCGCCCAAGCAAGGACTACTGAGCCAGCGCTGCTCTTTGATGCTCCAATAGTTGTACCTTGATTAGAAATTAGCCAGCGGAGAGCGTTATGGGCTTTTTGTGTAACATCGAAACCAATTTCGACTGATTGCAATCCAGCCTTTTCAATACTCTTTTTGGTATCAGTAAACTTTCCACGGAAAGTAAAACCACTGCTATCGTTGGAAGAGACTAGCTTAGCAACATCTCCTGGGCGTCTTAAAAAACGCGGATGATTTAAGGCAACTCTACAGTTATTACCTTCGATATAACAAAAGCCATCCTTGTAGTTAGTTTCATGATCATATTTCATCCATGACTCAATCAGATTTTCATCTTCCCAAGTACCTGACACAGGATTCCCTGGCTCCTCAACCCTCCACCTTATAAATACCTTTTCTACCGCTATCTTTTGGCTGCTGCCGTCTGATTTTATAACTTTTAATGGAAAACTATGCTCATTTGATAAATCTTTCCAAAGTGTACCTTTGGAAAGATATTTATATATTGCTGATATTTTATGATGAGGTGAATGAGCTGAGTTCGCCCAGCCTCTTAACTGCTCCATATATGCTTTATTTTTTTCACGGTTTGCATCTGGATAATCTAGCGCACAATATCCTATCTCCTCACATAAAGGATGCGGTGCAATTTTTGCGCCTGATCTGCCAACAGAAGATTCTGTTGCAGGTATTAAAGTTGGACTATTAATACTATCTAAGACTTTAGTCCGTCCAACAAGGTAACCCCCTGTGTTGTCTATGACTATTTCAATATGGGCATTTTTCACGAAATGTGAAATTGGCCATGGTCCAACATCGCTCCTTTCAGTGCAAAAACGTACGATATGGTCGTAAGACTCATACAACTTTGCCATCCAACTCATAACCTACCCTCCTCTACCTCGACTGAAAGCAGGTTATCCCCTTCCTGAAACTGTTTTATCCTCATAGGCCGTATAAACCGGCTGATTTTACATTCTTCTGGACGGGGAAATTCCAATACGCCTTTCCTTAGCGTCGCATTCCAGAAACGGCTATGCAGTTCATCCTTACCTGTCTCATCAGGATAATCGAAGCCATGGAACATCAACCCGAAACCCAGTTCATCAATGTTGTCGTATGCCCCTTCACCCTCTCCAAATTCACATAGCTCAACATAACCCTGACAATCACGAGTACCAAGAAATATATCCTGCCTGCCCCCACGCTCTACAGAGCGTTTTGCAATGGCGAAGTGTTTGCCATCAATACGGTCCTTAGTCAGTTCCGAACGATGCTCATTCCATTCAAAGTGGGCCTCGACCTGATACTCGACATCGTGCAGAAAAGTGTAGATAGCCAAACTGTTACCGCCGCTCCAGACCAGTGGCTTAGTACCTTTGGTTTGCGTTCGCAGTGACTTCATGACCCGCACCCTGTCAACATGCCAGATGAAGGTAGGTTTCCAGTAGATCGATTTCAAGACACCCTTTATCGCCTCATAGGTGGGAAGATGGAAGGAACACTTTTCTCCACCCACCTTGGTTACAGGATCAGTGAACAGGGCATATCGCCCATAGACCTTAAAGCTGATGCTGTTTTTTGGTGTGTCATGCATACTGTTATCTCCTAACTAATATTGGGCTCCATTAAGCTGCATGGTTTAACCGACAAACCAAACTCTTCACTATAGTACCTTGAATCAAGGTGGTAGATGCCCTCTCCAGGTTGAGTTTCATAAACAGCACCCTCATCCTGCAACCTTTTCCAAACATTTGGAAAAACATTGACGCTGAACTGCTGCGCCCTTCTCAACAACTCCTGGTATTGCCTGATCTCGAACTCCTTGGCAACCCGACACAGTTCTGCAATAAGCCTCACCCCTTCCTTACCGTGTGGCACGATGATTGCCTGGGTAGGGGAGTCGATGGCCTTGAAAGCTTTACCTGCCGTCATGAATGATTGTTGAAGAAATATGGAATTACGATTCCATCCAATGTTACGATTATTACAACTCAGTAGATTGAGCAAATCATCGTCTCTGCCCAATATTTTGCGAGAAATATTGTAGCTCATCTCATCGGCACGATCATAAAAGTAGTATTTGAAATACCGGGTAATTGCCTTTGGAGCTAACAGATTTTCAAAACCTTCATCCAAAACTCGCCGCGCTATATCCTTGCCTACCTTGATATCAGCCAGCAGATCGATCTGCTCACTATCTGGATTAACAATATGCACGGTTGACTTCTCGCGGCGTCCATTTCTATTACAACGCCCGGCAGCCTGCGCAATAGAATCCAGACCAGCTAGAAAACGAATCACTGAGGCAAAATCCACATCCACACCAGCTTCGATCAGTTGAGTACTGATACACAATACTGGCAACTCATCATCCAGCCGCTCTCTGATTCTGCTAAAGATAGCTTTACGATGCGCAGGACAAAGATTCGTACTCAAATGAAACAGCGCATCCTTGTCCACATGATGCTCGGTTTTCAGAGTGGCATATAGCTGCTGTGCCCATGCCTTGGTATTGACAATAATTAGGCAACTACCAAATTGCAAAAACTCATCCATTGCTAAAGTTGCTATCTGTTTGGCAGAATACCCTTCCGGTCGTAATTTGTTGCTAAGTCTTACCCGGTCCAAATGGTAATCCCCCCAAAAAATAACGGGGTTCAAAAGTAGAATTTTCCAATTATGATTACGAAAAGGAGAATCTACAATGAAGAAGTCCCG
>JAHXHU010000324.1 GCA_025656375.1 Candidatus Thiodiazotropha sp. (ex Ustalcina ferruginea)
ATTAGGTGGAATCACCCCGATACAGAAGCTGGCTCAGACAGCTTAACAGTGACTACTTTTGAGTCCCATTATTAATGGGGAGATTACCGTGCAGCAAACAAAGGTGAAGTCTATGTATTTACACTTAATGAAAACAAATGGCAACAGAATGAATTACTTAGACATGGCCTATCTACAGGAGGGTTCGGGGCGTCAGTAACCATCGATAAAAACTACCTGGCGATTGGTAATCCCTCCTATGGTAATCCCTCCTATGGCGAATTTGATACACAGGTCTTTCAAAGCGGGTCGGTGGTTGTGTATGACCGAGAGAAATCGGGTTGGAAACTGAAAGTACAACTTGTACCCAAAGGCAGACCTAAAGGTGAATCATTTGGTAAGAGAGTACGCCTGAAGGGCGACAACAAAACCGCTTTGCTTATAAAATCGGCAAAGAATCTCTATCGCTTTGAAAAGCTGCACAAAGATACATGGTAACTTAGAGGCAAAGGGGTCTGTACTAACAGTAATTAATCAGATGTTGCTGCTTTGTAGGCTCACCCCAAAAAAAAGCCCCGCCCACACCTGTCGAACGGGGCTTCAGTATCAGTCCTCCGCCAACAGAGGGCAAACTAACACCGGCAAATATAGTTATTCTTGCAGCGGCTTTGGCAGTAACAATCAAATGAGAGTTAAGAGACCCTAGTGTGATGACCTGGATTCGCACAAGGTCGTGCCGCTGAAGCTCATGGCTTGTGCGGGAAAATTTGCCAGGCATTGCCATTCAAAGCTGGTTCCATCCATGACCGGCTTTGGAGCAATGACAATCTTTTTTCCAGTTCCGAACGCTTTACCGAGCCAAGCGATAATTGCGCCCTGGTCACCCATCAGTACCTGTTCTATTTGTGAACTATTCAGGTTTTCCTGATTTAAACCCATAGCTTGAGGTGACTCAGGCCAGTTGCCATTGATCATGTAAAATTCTATTACAGCAAACTTGAGTGGCGCTAATAACCCAAGGACCTGGGTCAGTCCCGATTGGAATTTCAATCTATTCGCTAATGCCGGCTCACTTCCCTCAGGGGTATATTCAGATTTTCCCATTAAAGATGCACCCATTTGGGATCGGTGTTCCGGTTCGGTATAGACCCGGATGGTGTCTTGTGCAGTGGTAGAAGTGCAGGCCACCTGCTGATACTGGATTTCACCGTTTTCGTCGGTGCACTTGTAGAATTTGCCTGCCATTACCTGACTGGATGACAGAAAAGAGATCAACGATAGTGTCGCTACCTGCACTAAACGGACAATGGATTGCATGCTTCTCTCCTTCTGTAAAAAAATCCATACCTAATTTTAACAGGATTGGTGAATTATTATTCCACTTTGCTCTTATAGACAAGCCTGTTCTTGTTCATTTGAGGACTGATCATTTCTGCGAATGACGGATACTCAATCACAGAAATCACCCCAGAGTGTCTGTATGGCTGCAATCGTAGCCAGAGGAGCGGTTTCAGTTCGCATGATGCGTGGACCCAGTCGTATAGCAATAAACCCGTGTTGATCGGCTAGATCACGCTCATCAGTACTCAGTCCACCTTCAGGGCCGATAAGGATAGAGACCGATGAATCCGGGTTGTCGATTTGATTAAGGCGCACATGACTGCGGTGATCAAGTAGCAAAGCCAGATTTGAATCCTGCCGGGCAATGGCGCTTCTTTCAATTCAAGGGGATGATCGATTGTCGGAATTCGGCAACGACCGGACTGTTCACAGGCATTGATCACGAGCCTGCTCCAGTGTGCTACTCGGCTGGCGCTTTTCTTTTCATTCAGTTTGACAACGCAGCGTTTGGTTAATACAGGTGTGATGCGGCAGATGCCCAACTCGGTAGCTTTTTGCAGTGCGAAGTCCATTCGCTCACCGCGTGAGATGCCAATCAGTAAATGTACTGTCAATTTACTTTCATGCTCACGCCTTAGTTGTGTGCCTACGGTGGCGCTGACATGCTGCTTGCTGACGAGGGTGAGAGTGGCCGTATATTCATTGCCGTTGTCATTAAAGAGGTTGATTTCAGCACCGGCACGAAGCCTTAGTACTTGGCGTAGATGGTGGGAGGGCTCATCCTCGAGATTAACCTCTGCGCCTTCGTGCAGGGGTTGTCGAGTATAGAAACGTGGGACTCTCATGCTGTGCTGGATCCGACTGCTATTTATGCATCGTCCGAGGAGATGCGCAAAGAGCGCAAGGATAATATTTCGATCTCTCTAAATTTTTGCATGCTTTGCATTTCATGGCGATCTTGGTGTTATATTTTTTGTCGGTGTTTCGTGATGTACACTAGCTAGCCAGGCCCCGGATCTCTTCTGCATACTCAGTCTTTGCCATAGCCCTGCCTGCAATACGTTTATCTATCAGATTTTTTACCATGATTAGTAGCCCCAGACCGATAAAAGCGCCGGGGGGAAGAATAGCGACGAGCATGCCACGAAAGTTTTCGATTTTCAGTGTAAAACCTCTAGCAGCCTCTCCAAACATCAGGTGTGCCTGATCGAACAGTGTGCCCTGCCCCACCAATTCGCGCATGCCCCCAAGGACGAGTAATACCAGGGTGAAGCCAATGCCGATGCTTATGCCATCCACCAGCGATCGTCTGAGGTTATTCTTTGAAGCAAAGGCCTCAGCGCGTCCAATGATGATGCAATTGGTGACGATCAATGGGATGAAGATGCCGAGTATCTTGTGCAATTCATGAAAGTAGGCATTCATGCCCAATTCAATGGCAGTAACGAATGATGCGATGACCAGGACAAAAACAGGCAGGCGTACTTCCGGGCGCACAAAATTTCGTATCAGTGACACTGTTGTATTTGAGGCAACCAGGACTGCGGTTGTTGCGAGTCCCAGGCCGAGGCCGTTAATGGCAGTGTTACTCACGGCCAAAAGTGGGCAGAGCCCAAGTAGAGCTACCAGCGCCTGGTTGTTGTGCCAGAGTCCGTCGACAATAAGATTGCGGTATGTGATGTCTGACATGCTGTTACCCCTGTTTATCCGTGGTGGGGGACGTTGTCTGCTTATCGTACAGGGCATCTTTATGATCCCGCACATAGAGCAGGGTGTTCTTGACGGCCTGTACGATGGAGCGGGGTGTGACGGTGGCGCCGGTAAATTGATCGAACACCCCGCCATCCCGTTTGACGCCCCATTTATCCAAAGGGGGATTGCCCAACGACTTGTTGTTGAAACTATAGATCCAATCGGAGCGTGACTCCTCTACCTTATCACCCAAACCAGGTGTCTCCTTGTGGCTGATGACCCGTACCCCGCCGAGGCTGCCATCGTATCGGACTGCCACCAGTAGCTTGATCGGTCCACTATAGCCATTGGGAACGATAGTAGTCAGCACGATGGCGACGGGTTGCTGTTGCTTGCGACCACGATAGACGGTGGTCTCATTACCACCCAAATATTCGATAGCATTGATCATGATAGCGTCTGAAATCATGTCATTGTCCACGTTCTCACGAGGGACTAGGGCGTACAGTGAACGGAGTAGTGTTTCACGTTCGTTGGTCTCGATACGCTCTTCTGTTGCCAGATGGGTAAATGCCACCAGAGAGGTGCCCAATACAGCAAATGATGCAAGGATACCCGCAGCAATCAGTATTGAGAGACGGCTATTCACTCTTTACCTCACCATGGCCATAGGTGCGTGGACGGGTGTAGTAGTCAATGGTCGGGGCGGCCATGTTCATCAGCAGTACAGCAAAGGCAACCGCATCGGGGTAGCCTCCCCAGGTTCGAATGAGATAGACCAGTACGCCAATCGCTGCGCCGTAGATCAACTGACCTGCTCGGGTGGTACAGGCTGTCACCGGATCTGTGGCAATGAAGAACGCACCCAGGATGACACCGCCGCTGAAAACATGAAACAGAGGAAAGGGAAAACCCTCGGCATCGTATAACCAGAAAATGGTTGCCATACTGACCAGTCCGGTGAGGAAAGCGAGGGGTATCTGCCAAGTGATGGTTCGCTTGTAGACCATCCAGATCCCCCCCATCAGGAACCAATTACCGATCCACTCCCAACCCAGGCCGCCAAAATCTCCCCAGAGCGGACTCTGACGAATCTCACTGATCATCCGGTTGAGGTCGAGGTTGGTACGCATCTGGTCCAGTGGGGTAGCCATGGTAATGGCATCCAGGGTTAGCTCGCCAGGTAGAATGCCAGAAATCTTAAAGGCCAGGATCTGTGACAGGGTCAGATGATGCTCTGCCAACAGGTAAGGTGGCATCCAGCTGGTCATCTCTACCGGATAGGAGATCAACAACAGAACATAGGCTGCCATGGCTGGATTAAAAGGGTTATAGCCCAGCCCGCCATACATCTGCTTGACCATGATGATGGCGAAGGCCATACCCATCACCACCAGCCACCAGGGTAATAGGGGGGGAATAGCAACAGCAAACAGCAGAGCCGTCACTACAGCACTGAGGTCAAAAAGCACCGGCATCACAGGCCGTTTGCGTAGCCTGATCACCATGGCCTCAAAGGCAACTGCCGAGAGGATAGCCAGCACGACATTGATTAAAACGCCCCAACCAAAATAGAAGATCATTGCAGTGATGCCAGGTATAAGTGCCAGCACAACCTGAAGCATGACCTTATCAACTCGGTTTACACGCTTTGTATGGGGTGAACTGAGAGTGTGAAATTCCATTAGTCAGGCTGCTCCGGTTTTTGCTGCTTCTCCTGGTTTGTGGCCATGCGTCGCTTGTCGACAGCCTCGATCTGGGCCTGTTGGGCTGCTGTCAGGTTCTCAGTATTCTTCGGTGCCAGCTGTTGTTTGGCTTTCTTCTCTGCGGCACGTTTCATCGCTGCTTCAATGACTGCCTGCTTGGCATCCTTGTCATCCTCCGCCTTGCTGACTTGTGTTTTCTTGGCAGGTGGTTTGTTTTTCAGGGCCTCTTTCTTTTTGCGTAGCTTGGCCTTGCGTTCCGCCTCCAGCCGTTCGAGGCGCGAGACGCGGAAATCATGACGCTGTTTGGCCCGCTCAGACTCACGACGCTCCTGCTCCTGTGCCCAACTCTCAGCCTTGGCGTAACGGTAGTACTGGACCAATGGAATATGCGATGGGCAGACATGGGAACAACAGCCACATTCTATGCAGTCGAACAGGTTGTAATCCTGCACCTTCTCCAGATCCTTGGCTTTGCTGTACCAATACATCTGTTGCGGCAGCAGATTTGCTGGACAGACATCGGCACACCGACCACAGCGAATACAGGCCCTGGCAGGTTCCGGTCGTGGAATCTCTTCTGTTGTCGGGCAGAGTAGGCAGTTGGTGCCCTTTGTGATAGGAACCTGATCGGTGGTCAGGTCAAAGCCCATCATCGGTCCACCCATGATTAGCTGTTGTGGCTGACCCTGGTAACCTCCTGCTTGAGCAATCAAGTCACTGGCCAGTATACCCAGTGGCGCTTCAAAATTACCCGGTTTACTGAGTCCTTCACCGGTCAATGTCACTAGACGGGATATCAATGGTTTTCCCTCTAGTACCGCATCTGCAATGGCAGCGGCAGTGGCGACATTGTGACAGATTACACCCACTTGAGCAGGTAATCCCGAGGTGGGCACTTCACGGCCGGTAAGGATTCTGATCAGCTGTTTTTCACCACCACTTGGGTAAATCGTTGGAATCCGCACTACCTCGATATTCTCTTCGTCGAGCAGCGTCTCAAACATAGCCAGGATCGCTTCAGACTTGTTGTCCTCAATCGCAATCAGACACTCCTCGCTCTGCAACTTGTGCTGCAGGATGCGAGCACCATTCATGACCCGTTCAGCAAAATCCCTCATCAGTCTGTCATCACAGGTAATATAGGGCTCACACTCGGCACCATTGATTATCAAAGTCTGAATAGGCTTGCCGGGATTGAGTTTGATCGCTGCGGGGAAGGTGGCTCCTCCCATGCCCACAATGCCCGCATCACGTATGCGCTGTCGTAAGATCTGGGTATCTGCCGAACGAAAGTCACTGATCGGTTTTGGCAAATCGGCCCATCTATCCTCACCATCCGGCTCGATGACAATGCAGAGGTCGGTAAGTCCTGAGGGGTGAGGGATGAAATGTTCACCCATCTCCACCACTGTCCCGGAAGTAGAAGCATGGACGGGTGATGTGACCGGGGCAGGTGAACTGGCGATCATCTGTCCTTTCAGCACATGTTCACCGAGGCAGACCATCGGTTGTGCAGGGACGCCGATATGCTGTTGCAAAGGGAGTATCAAACGATCAGGCAGGATTGCATGCTGCAACGGGTGTTGCAGTGAAAGCGCTTTTTTCTCCGACAGATGCAGGCCGCCATGGAAACGCCATAACTCCCTGGTTTTACCTTTTTTTGATTCGACATACATAGTGATCAGCCCGTTTTTCTCAACAGGGCCGTGGTGGCAATCTCATCCTGTCCAGTGTGGGGAAAGGGCCAGCGCCAGTTGCTGGCCTTTTGCGATATCGGTTGCATGATAATGCAATCGACAGGACAAGGAGGCAGGCAGAGCTCACAACCGGTGCACTCATCGACAATAACCACGTGCATCTGCTTGGCGGCACCGATGATCGCGTCAACCGGACAGGCCTGCAGGCAGAGGGTGCAACCGATGCACTCCTCTTCTTTGATGAGTGCGATTGCCTTTGGTTTCTCTTCTGCAGTTTCAGCATCCAACGGTACCGGATCACGACCGAGCAGATCGGCAAGTACAATCATGGTCGTCTCTCCACCGGGTGGACAGTGGTTGATCTCTGCCTCACCCCCGGCGATGGCTTCGGCGTAGGGGCGGCATCCGGCAAAACCACACTGACCACACTGGGTCTGGGGTAATAACTTTTCGATCTGATCTGTGATCGGATCCCCTTCGACATGGAAGCGGATGTTGGCATAGCCCAACAGCAAGCCAAAAATGGCTGCCAGTCCGGTGATGGTGAAGATAGCGATCAACACGGCTACGGCATCCTCACGAATATACCAGTCCGGCAAAGCCCATGAAAGCCAGTGACATAAGACCCGCAGTGATCAGGGCGATTGCGTTACCCTGTAAGGGTTCCGGGACATCTGCCACGGTGACCCGTTCGCGGATACCCGCAAAGAGCACAAGCACCAGGGAGAACCCGGCAGCCGCACCAAACCCATACTGGGCCGATTCAATGAAACCATGCTGCTCCTGGGTATTGAGTAACGCAACCCCGAGTACAGCGCAGTTGGTAGTGATCAGCGGTAGAAAGATACCTAAAACCTGGTACAGCATAGGGCTGGTTTTATGCATCACCATCTCTGTGAACTGGACCACTGCAGCAATCACCAGGATGAAGGCGATGGTACGCAGAAACTCAAGTCCCAGCGGGACTAGCAGATACTCGTTGACCAGATAGGAGCAGATGGAGGAGAGGGTCAGTACAAAAGTCGTGGCCAGACCCATGCCGGTGGCGGTTTCCAGCTTCCGCGAAACACCCATAAACGGGCATAGGCCGAGAAACTTCACTAGCACGAAGTTATTCACCAGCACGGTGCTGATCAGTATGAGGGCGTACTCTTGCATGGATGGCTCATTTTTACATAGGTCGCGTAAGGATAATTGGCCGTCTCGACGGTTACAACTTGTCTGTATTGGGTGTTTTGGCGTTACTATGCTGATTAAATACTATTACTGCATTGACAAGCCGCAAATGGCACCGGTCAATCGGGTGCCGATCCTCAACAATGGGATCATGAAACAGGTCTTGTTGACCGCCTATTGATGATGTCAGTATTGTGGGCTGTTATAGATAGAAATAAGACCCTGAAGGCTTGGCGGCAGCCTCCTGAATGGGTAAGGTCGACATAACAATATTCCAATTCAGTAAAAAAACAGACGCCATGCACTCTTTTTGTGACCTGGCCAAATTAGAAAAAAGGACGAGGAGATACCATGAAACTTGAATCACTGGCACTGCATGCGGGCTACGATTCCGAACCTACAACCAAGGCAGCAGCAGTACCCATCTATCAAACCACATCCTATACCTTCGACGATACACAACAGGGTGCCGATCTTTTTGATCTGAAGGTGGCAGGCAACATCTATACCCGGATCATGAACCCTACCACGGCGGTGTTGGAGCAGCGTCTGACCGAGATGGAGGGGGGAATCGGCGCTCTGGCACTGGCATCCGGAATGGCAGCCATTACCTATGCCATCCAATGCATAGCCAGCAGTGGCGACAACATCATCAGTACCAGCCAGCTGTATGGTGGCACCTACAATCTCTTCGCACATACCTTTCCACGTCAGGGCATCCAGGTACGCATGGCCTCGTTTGACGACTACGAAAAACTCGAGAATATGATAGACGACAAGACCCGTGCCTTGTTCTGTGAGTCAATCGGTAACCCGGCAGGCAATATTGTGGATCTGGAGAAACTGTCAGAGATTGCCCATCGTCATGGGGTGCTGTTGATCGTCGATAATACTGTTGCCACGCCCTATCTCTGCCGCGCTTTCGATCATGGTGCCGACATTATCGTACACTCATTGACCAAATATATTGGCGGCCACGGAACCACTGTCGGTGGGGTGATCGTCGACTCCGGTAAATTCGATTGGGTGGCCAATAAGGAACGTTTCCCGATGCTGAATGAGCCGGATCCCTCCTATCATGGGGTGGTCTACACTGAGGCCCAGGGAGCTGCGGCCTACATCGCCCGTTGCCGGGTGGTGCCGTTACGCAATACCGGTGCTGCGCTTTCGCCCCATAGTGCATTTTTGATTATGCAGGGGCTGGAAACCCTGGGACTGAGAATGGAACGCCATTGTGAAAATTCCCTGGCCGTGGCCGAATATCTCAAGCAGCAACCACAGATAAAGTGGGTCAACTATGCCGCCTTGCCTGAGAGTCCGCATTATGAGTGTTGTCAAAGAATCACCCAGGGGCTTGCATCAGGTATCCTCAGTTTTGGTATCGAGGGCGGACTAGAGGCCGGCTCCCGCTTTATCGATGCCTTACAGATGATCCTGCGTCTGGTCAACATCGGTGATGCCAAGTCACTGGCCTGTCATCCAGCCACCACCACCCATCGCCAGCTCAGTGAAGCGGAACTGGCGACTGCCGGGGTGAGTGCCGACATGGTGCGTCTCTCCATTGGCATTGAACATGTGGATGACATCATTGCGGATATCAGTCAGGCACTGGAGGCGGCTAAGGGGTGATTGCCCCGGCTGAATAGTCTGTCCCGATGGTACATCCTTGCTAGTATGGGAATGTGCTGTCGGGGCGGCAGATAAAGATGACCAACGATTACTAGGCATCAGACCAGAATATAGTTTTTCTCGGTGAACACGAGCAGAATCCAATAGTTTAAGATTGATTGAATTAAATCACTCATTGAGCAGTAGCTCTGCCATCCCATCCAGCCTACCCTTGATCGATTCCCATGTCGGCATCTCTTTTCGCAATTGCCGGTAAAATGCCGGACTGTGATTGTGTAGCTTTAAATGACATAACTCGTGTAACAGAACATAATCGATACATTCCGAAGGTGCTTTTACAAGGTGGGTATTCAAGGAAAGCTCCCCCCTTGGAGAGCAGCTTCCCCACTGCTTTTTCATGGTCAATAATTTCCAGGTCGGTTTGTTTTTTACCCAACTCATATCTTGGCAGAGACTCTCCAGTCGTCGATCGAATTGTTGATGAGCATGAGCCCGATACCAGTGCCATAACAAGGATTTGACTGTCTCCCTGTCTCTGTTTTTGCTGATAATTTGAAATTGTCCGCATCGCAACTTGACGGAGGGCTCTTCCAACTCGGTTACCCTGACTTTAAGCTGATAGCGCCTGCCCAGATAGAAGTGGCTTTCCCCGCTCACATATTCCCTAGGCAACACATGAGTGTTCTGTGCTTTGATACGATCGAGTTGAGCGAAGAGCCATCGGCTCCGTTTGCCGACGGCCTGCTTGATTTCAGCCAGTGATGCCTGAGCCGGCGCATCGACCTGAACAGAGCCGTCGGGATGGACATGGATGGCCACCTTGCACTGTCTTCCCGGGACAAAAAACACCTGATAGGGAATGCTGAGATCCCCGTACTTCAAACACTGCTCGACCACTATAGATCTCCGCGTTCCAGACCCACACGGGTAATCTGAATCACCTCATCGATGACAGCTTTCTCCTTATCCATACCGAATAACTTGAACAGCCTTGGCAACAAGCCCTTACGGATCTCCGCTTCGATACTTTGCGGATTCAAAGAGTGCTCAGCGACCGCCTTATCAACCGGTAATCTCCCCATTAATAATGGGACTCAAAA
>JAHXHU010000321.1 GCA_025656375.1 Candidatus Thiodiazotropha sp. (ex Ustalcina ferruginea)
AAAAGAACGGTGAGTGGAAAGAAGTCAGCTGGGAGATGGCCTTGGAGATGGCCGCTGCAAGTTTTAGTGAGATCAAGGAGCCCGATCATTTAGCTGCGTTGCTGTCACCCGCAGCTACTTTGGAAGAGCTCTATCTGGCGCAGAAACTGATGCGTGGTCTGGGTTGCGACAATATTGACAGCCGCTTACGCCAGGGTGATTTTCGTGCAGATGCCAGTCAGACCCATGCAAACTGGCTAGGTATGAAGATCAGTGAGGTCGATACGCTGAATGCCGCATTGGTAGTGGGTGGCAATCTGCGTAAGGAACAACCCATTCTGGCACACCGTTTACGTAAGGCTGCATTGGCTGGCGCCAGTGTCCATATGATCTCTCCATTGCAGCTTGAATTGAATTATCAGTCTCAACAATCATTGTGTACGCCGGCTGAGATGGTTGAGCGGTTGGCCGCTGTGGCCAAAGCTGCGGGTGTAAAAGCGAGTGGTTCTGTTGCGAGCTTTGTTAATTCAGCAGCCGTCGACGAATTTGCAAAAAACACTGCTGAAGCCCTTAAGCGCTCAGATTCATCTGTCGTGATGTTGGGTGCTCTGGCCCAATCTCACCCGGACTATTCACTCCTTTACGTGCTCGCCTCTGGCTTGGCTGACGTTTCAGGTGCTCGACTCTCAATCGTACCCTCTGCCGCAAATACGGTTGGGGCTCAACTGGCCGGTGCCGTTCCTCATTTACAGGCGGGTGGTAAATCAGCTGATAGTAAGGGGCTGGATGCCTTAAGCATGCTCAAGCTGCCTCGTAAAGGCTATCTACTGCTGGGTGTCGAGCCTGGTATGGATTTCTGGAATGGTGCCCTGTCCCAAAGCGCATTACAAAGCGCAGATACTGTGGTTGCTTTGAGTGCCTACCGCAGTCCGGAGCTAGAGGCTTGTACCGATATACTGCTTCCAATAGCACTCTACACCGAGACATCCGGCACTTATGTCAATGCAGAAGGCAATTGGCAGCAATGCAGGGGGGCAGTTAAGCCTCAGGGTGAAGCACGTCCGGCATGGAAGGTACTGCGTGTGCTGGGCAATCTGATGAATCAGCAAGGCTTTGAGTATACTGATCCGCAGCAGATAAGCGACGAGTTACGTACCCTGTGTGATGACGCATCATTGGACAACAAAATCACTGAACCGGCATCTTTCGAGCCGACATTGAGTGCTGATGGTCTGCAACGCGTCGGTGATACGCCATTGTATGCAACCGATCCATTGGTTCGTCGTGCCAAGGCACTGCAGCTGACCAAGGACGCTGGCATAGCAGCGATACGATTGCATCCACAAGAAGCGATACGTCAGGGTTTGGAGTCTGCTCAGAATGCATTGGTCAAGCAGAACGGCTATCAGGCCAATCTGCCTCTAGCGCTGGATGAATCCATACCAGAGGGTTGTGTGTGGATCTCCACGGGCTTGAGAGATACTTCAATACTCGGTCAGCCCTTTGGTGAAGTGACAGTGGAGAAGGCGTAATCGATGGAATTCTTTATCAGCCTCTGGGAAACCCTTCCCTCCGAACTGCAATATCTGATCTGGACTTTGATCAAGATTGTGGTGATCGTCGCACCGATGATGCTTGCAGTGGCCTACTTTACCTATGCCGAACGCAAGATTATCGGCTACATGCAGGTGCGTATAGGTCCCAACCGGGTTGGGCCGAAGGGCTGGTTACAGCCGATCGCGGATGCCCTCAAGCTGATGTTCAAAGAGATCGTCATCCCGGCCAATGCCAACAAACTCCTGTTCCTCATCGCGCCGGCAATAATGCTAGGGCCTGCTTTGGCGGCCTGGGCGGTCTTTCCCTTCGATGAGGAGCTGGTACTGGCAGATATCAATGCTGGATTACTCTACATCCTCGCCTTGACCTCTATTGGTGTGTACGGTGTCATCATTGCCGGTTGGGCTTCGAACTCAAAATACGCCTTCCTTGGTGCCATGCGTTCAGCGGCCCAGATCGTCTCCTACGAGATCGCCATGGGTTTTGCACTGGTTGGTGTGCTGGTGGCTGCAGGCAGTCTTAATCTTGGTGAGATCATCAAGGCACAGCAGGGTGGACTCTTCTCCTGGTTTTGGCTGCCCTTATTGCCGCTGTTCGGCGTGTATGTCATTTCCGGAGTAGCAGAGACCAATCGCGCACCGTTTGATGTGGCAGAGGGCGAGTCGGAGATCGTAGCCGGTTTCCATGTGGAATATTCAGGCATGACATTCGCCGTCTTCTTCCTGGCAGAATACGCCAACATCATCCTGATTTCAGCCCTGACCGCTGTCATGTTCATGGGCGGTTGGCTGTCACCCTTTCAAGGCTGGCCAGTTCTGGGGGCCCTATTTGACTGGGTACCGGGTTTTGTCTGGCTGGTGATCAAGACAGGCTTTTTCATGTTTCTCTTTCTCTGGTTGCGTGCCACCTTTCCCCGCTACCGTTATGACCAGATCATGCGGCTTGGCTGGAAGGTGTTTATTCCGATAACAATCGTCTGGATTGTTGTCGTAGGTCTCGCAGTGGTCTATCAAGTACCCTGGTGGTTCGACTGAGGAGATCTCTTATGAAAGTGCTTACAAATTATTTTAAGAGCCTCTTCCTACTTGAGCTGTTTCGCGGGCTGAGTGTGACCGGTCGTTACCTGTTCCGTAAAAAGTTTACGGTCATGTATCCCGAAGAGAAGGCACCGGTCTCTCCCCGATTTCGTGGTTTGCATGCCCTACGTCGCTATCCAAGTGGTGAGGAACGCTGCATTGCCTGCAAACTCTGTGAGGCCACCTGTCCGGCACTGGCGATTACTATCGAGGCTGAGCCACGGGATGACGGTTCGCGTCGAACCACCCGTTACGATATCGATTTGTTTAAATGTATCTATTGCGGCTATTGCCAAGAGGCCTGTCCGGTAGATGCAATTGTGGAGACCCGCATTTACGAATACCACTTCGAAAATCGCGGTGAAAATATTATGACTAAAGAGAAGCTACTGGCCGTCGGTGATAAGCATGAGGCGCAACTTGCTGCCGATATTGAAGCCCAGGCGAATTATCGTTGATCACTAGCCCTTGGAAGAGACAACTGGAATCCATAGATGACACTTGAAAAGCTGATTTTCTACATGCTGGCTGCTGTGATTATTGCTGCAGCGATGATGGTTGTGACTCGTCGTAATCCTGTTCACTCAGCTCTGTTTCTGATCCTCGCTTTTGTTGCCTGCAGTGGCGTTTGGATGCTCGCAGAGGCAGAATTTTTAGCCATTGTGCTGGTGTTGGTCTACGTTGGTGCGGTGATGGTGCTGTTCCTGTTTGTGTTGATGATGTTGGATATCGATATCGCCGTGTTGAGGGCAGGTTTCATCAAGATGCTGCCGCTCGGTGTGATTATGGCCATCGCCATGGCGGCTGAGTTGATACTGATTGTAGGCCCAGGCAATTTCGGTTTGGAGCAGTACGCTGCACCCGTAAGACATGCCGCTGATTATAGCAACACCGAGGAGATCGGTAGTGTCCTCTATACCGTCTATATGTACCCATTTGAGATTGCAGCAGTGATACTGCTGGTTGCCATCATCGCGGCAATCGGTCTGACTATGCGTAAGCGTCCCGATACCAAGTATATCGATCCGGCCAGCCAAGTGTTGGTGAAACGTGGCGACCGTGTACGCATGGTTTCCATGGATGCCGAGAAAGGATGACACAGATATGATTGCACTCTCGGATTATCTCATTCTCGGCGCCATACTTTTCGCTATCAGCATTGCAGGCATCTTCATCAACCGTAAGAACGTAATCGTGTTGCTGATGTGCGTGGAGTTGATGCTGCTGGCTGTGAATATCAATTTTGTCGCATTTTCCCATTTTCTGGGAGATAGCGCAGGGCAGGTCTTTGTGTTCTTTATCCTCACAGTAGCTGCTGCAGAAGCCGCTATCGGATTAGCCATACTGGTGGTGCTGTTCCGCAGCAAGCAGAGCATCAATGTCGAGGATATGGATGCGTTGAAGGGTTAGTTTTTGTCCGCTAATGAACGCGAATAAACGCAAATGTTTTTATTCGCTGAGAGGAGATGGTGCGGACTGGTAAAGATGAGGTTTGAATATACGGATGGCGCAGTCGATGAACAGTAAATATTTGCGTTCATTAGCGGACTAAAAACAGTCATAAAGCCGAGTTCATTAGCGGACTGATAATCTAAGTAGCGAGAGATATGGAAAATATCTATCTGACAATCGTACTGGTACCTCTGATCGGCGCCATTATTGCCGGTTTCTTCGGTGGCACTATCGGACGCAAAGGCGCCCATTGGGTGGCTAGCGGCGGTGTGGGTATTTCGACCTTGCTCTCGCTATTCGTTCTGAAGCGTTTCATGTTCGATGGCGAGGCGGTCTTCAACGGTTCGGTCTACACCTGGATGGTGAGTGATGGTCTCCATATGGAAGTGGGTTTTCTGGTCGATCAGTTGACCGCTGTGATGATCAGCGTGGTCACCTTTGTCTCTTTCTGTGTGCATATCTATACCATCGGTTACATGGCTGATGATGAACACAACTGGCCCAAGACCAGCCTCGCAGGACGCAACAGCTATCAACGCTTCTTCAGTTACATTTCGTTATTCACCTTCTCGATGCTGATGTTGGTCATGTCCAACAATTTCATGCAGCTGTTTTTCGGTTGGGAAGCGGTCGGTCTGGTCTCCTACCTGTTGATCGGATTCTGGTCAGTACGTCCGACAGCGATCTTCGCTAATCTGAAGGCCTTTCTGGTCAACCGGGTGGGCGACTTCGGTTTTATCCTGGGTATTGCTGCTATTGCCATGTACACCAACAGTCTCGACTATGCCGAAGTGTTTGCCAAGGCACCCGGGTTGGCCGATACCCAGATCCAGATCTGGGGCGACAGCAGCTGGTCGCTGATGTCGGTGATCGGCATCCTGCTGTTCATCGGTGCGATGGGCAAGTCAGCGCAGGTACCTTTGCATGTGTGGCTGCCCGATTCGATGGAAGGTCCGACGCCGATTTCGGCTCTGATCCATGCCGCCACCATGGTCACAGCCGGTATCTTCATGGTGGCGCGCATGTCACCCCTCTATGAGCTGTCGGAGACTGCCCTAAGCTTTGTGTTGATTATCGGTGCCACCACTGCCTTTTTTACCGGCCTGATCGGTATCGTGCAGAATGACATCAAACGGGTGGTCGCCTATTCGACCCTCTCTCAGTTGGGCTACATGATGGTCGCCCTGGGCGCCTCCGCCTACGCCGCCGGTATCTTTCATCTGATGACCCATGCCTTTTTCAAGGCGCTACTCTTCCTGGCGGCCGGTTCAGTGATTATCGGCATGCATCACGATCAGGATATCCGCAACATGGGTGGTATTCGCAAATACATGCCCATCACCTACTGGACCTCACTGGTTGGTTCCCTGGCGCTGATCGGTTTTCCCGGCTTTTCAGGCTTCTTCTCCAAGGACGCCATCATCGAGGCGGTTCATCATTCCTCAATTACCGGTTCCGGTTATGCCTATGTGTTGGTAGTGGCCGGTGTCTTTGTTACAGCACTGTATAGCTTTCGTATGTTCTTCCTGGTCTTCCACGGGGAGGGGCCACGGGATGAACACGCCAAGGCACATCTGCATGAAACACCCAAGGTGGTGACCGTGCCGCTGATACTGTTGGCCATTCCTTCTGTATTCCTCGGCTATCTCACCATTGGCCCGATGCTGTTTGGCGATTGGTTCAAAGGCGTACTTCACGTCCTGCCCGAGCATGATACCTTGGGACACATTGGTGAGAATTTTCACGGTGCAGGTGCTTTTGTTTTGCATGCTGTCTACAGCCCAGCCTTGTATCTGGCCTTGGGCGGTCTGTTCGTAGCCTGGTTTGTCTATATGAAAAACCCAGCCATTGCAGATAAGATCAAGGGCACCCTCTCACCGGTCTACAATCTGCTGGACAAGAAATATTGGTTTGATGAGGTCTACCAGACTGTCTTCGCAACCGGTAGTCGTGGGTTGGGTAAATTTCTCTGGCTGGCGGGAGACCGGGGGCTGATCGATGGCCTGGCGGTTAACGGTTCTGCCCACTCCGTCGGTTGGTTGGCCTCTGTGGTACGCCACGTACAGACCGGCTATCTCTATCACTACGCTATTGCCATGATCCTGGGTCTGCTGTTGTTGCTGACCTGGTTTGTGTTTGTTTAAAGGAGCTCCAGTGTACCTCGTCATAGATTCTGTACCATTCAGAGCTACCCCAAGGGCACTTCCTTCGGGGCGCACCCCAAAGCGCCAGTTCAAGGCGTGGTTCGCAGGGAATGGCAAGCCCTTTCCAAGGGCCACAACGCAGAACTGGCGCTTTGGGGCGGCTCCCTTTGGGCGAGTCAGGAAGGGGCCATCTGCGGCGTTATGCCTCTTGACAAGGACTAGGCCATTGCCTACGAGGCATGCCTTGCAGCTAGCCCCTTCCTGGCTCGCTGAATGGCACAGAATCTACGACGAGGTACACTAGCATGATTGCCGATTGGCCCATCCTAAGTCTTACGGTCTGGCTACCGATCATCGGTGGTTTCATGGTGCTCGCCAGTGGAGACCGTGAGGCAAACGCAACCAAATGGACCGCTCTAACCATTGCAGTCCTGACCTTCATTGTCAGCCTGCCGCTCTGGTTCGCCTTTGACAGCGCCACGGCACAGATGCAGTTTGTTGAGCGTGTGCCCTGGGTGCCTGCCTTCAATATTGAGTACTACATGGGGATTGACGGCATCTCCATGCCACTGATTATTCTGACTACTTTTATCACCCCCCTGGTGGTGATAGCCGGCTGGGAGGTGATCAAGTTTCGCCCCTCTCAATACATGGCGGCATTCCTCATCATGGAAGGGGTTATGGTCGGTGTCTTCTCATCACTCGATGCGATGCTCTTTTATGTCTACTGGGAAGCGATGTTGATTCCGATGTTCCTTATCATCGGTGTCTGGGGCGGGGAAAACCGGGTCTACGCGACGATCAAGTTCTTCCTCTATACCTTCTTCGGTTCGGTGTTCATGTTGGTTGCACTGATCTATATGTATTTCCAGTCAGGCACTTTCGATATCCTCGGTTTCCATACCCTCAAGCTGGGCCTGACCGAGCAGATTCTGATTTTTATCGCCTTCCTTATGGCCTTTGCGGTCAAGGTACCGATGTGGCCGGTACATACCTGGTTGCCTGACGCTCACGTTGAGGCACCCACCGGCGGTTCGGTCATCCTGGCGGCCATCATGCTGAAGATCGGCGGATACGGATTCCTGCGTTTCAGTCTGCCCATCACGCCGGACGCCAGCCATACACTGGACTGGCTGATCATCGGCATCTCCCTGATTGCTGTGGTCTACATCGGTTTTGTGGCCCTGATCCAACAGGATATGAAGAAGCTGATCGCCTATTCTTCGATCGCCCATATGGGCTTTGTCACCCTGGGTTTCTTCATCGTCTTCATCATCAGCCAGAACAACGCAGGTAGTGGAGCGGCGCTGGGTGTGCAGGGCGGCATGGTGCAGATGGTCTCTCATGGTTTTATCTCTGCAGCCCTGTTCCTCTGTGTCGGCGTGCTCTATGATCGACTGCACAGTCGTCAGATCAATGATTATGGCGGGGTGGTAAATACCATGCCGATCTTTGCAGCATTCATGGTCTTTTTTGCCATGGCCAATGCAGGCCTGCCCGGCACTTCCGGTTTTGTCGGTGAGTTCATGGTCATCCTGGCCAGTTTCCGTGCCGATTTCTGGTACGCATTTCTGGCTGCCACCACGCTGATTATTGGTGCTGCCTATACCCTGTGGATGGTAAAACGGGTCATTTTTGGTGATGTCACCAACGAGGGTGTGGCAACCCTGAAGGACATGAATAATCGTGAATTTATTGTGCTGGGCACCCTGGCAGCCGCCGTTTTGCTACTGGGCCTGTGGCCAGCGCCCCTGGTTGAGGTGATGGATGCCTCCGTCAATAACCTGCTGCAGCACATTTCTGTGTCGAAGCTTTAACTGACGGAGCCGATTCGGTAGCGTACAAATGCAATTCGATTCAACACAATTGATCCCGGTACTGCCGGAAATCTCCCTCCTGACCCTGGCCTGTGTGGTTTTGGTGGTCGATCTGTTCATCCGTGAGGAGCAGCGTATCATCAGTTACGGTATCAGCCAGGTGGGTCTGATCCTAACCCTGCTGATCACGATTCTAGTCTCTCAGCCTACGACCCAAATCCTGTTCGATGGCAGCTATATCCGGGATCCGATGAGCGATCTGTTGAAGGTGGGGATTCTGCTCATTACCTTCCTTGCATTCCTCTATGCCAAGGATTACCTGCGTGATCGGGGCCTGTTTAAGGGAGAGTTCTATACCCTGGGATTGTTTGCCGTTCTGGGTATGATGATCATGACCTCCGCCAACAGCTTTCTCACCATCTATCTGGGGTTGGAACTGCTGGCGCTCTGTCTCTATGCCCTGGTGGCGTTCAACAGAAATTCACCTCAGGGTGCCGAGGCGGCGATGAAATACTTCGTCCTGGGAGCCCTTGCTTCCGGCATGCTGTTGTACGGTATCTCCATGATCTACGGCACCACGGGCACACTGCGTTTCGACGAGCTGGCCCAAGTAGTGGATAAGGGTGACATGAACCAGCTTGTGATGATCTTTGGTGTCGTCTTCCTGGTCATCGGCCTGGCCTTCAAGCTGGGTGCTGTCCCATTCCATATGTGGGTACCGGATGTCTATCATGGCGCCCCAACCGCAGTGACCCTGTTTATCGGCAGCGCACCCAAGATAGCCGCCTTTGCCTTGGCCATGCGGTTGTTGGTGGATGGTCTGGCCGATCTTCACGGTGGTTGGGAGGGATGGCAGGGTATGTTGATCATACTCGCCGTGCTCTCCATGGCCATCGGTAACCTGATCGCCATTGCCCAGACCAACATCAAACGTATGCTGGCCTACTCAACCATCTCTCATGTAGGTTTTATCCTGCTGGGTATCCTGGCAGGTACCAAGGAGGGCTATACCGCCGCTATGTTCTACACCCTGGTCTATGCCTTGATGTCGGCCGGTGGTTTCGGTGTGGTCATCGCACTTAGCAGAAAGGGCTTTGAAGCGGAGAACCTGGATGACTTTAAGGGACTCAATCAACGTAATCCCTGGTTTGCCGGTATGATGCTGCTGTTGATGTTCTCCATGGCCGGTGTGCCGCCCACGGTCGGCTTCTTCGCCAAGTTGTTTGTCCTCGATGCCGTTGTCTCTGTGGATCTGACATGGCTGGCCTTGGTCGGCGTTTTCTTTTCCATTATCGGTGCCTTTTACTACATACGTGTCATCAAGATCATGTATTTCGACCAGCCCACGGATGAGTCACCCTTAACAGTCGGCATGGATACCCAGGTAGTGCTGTCGTTGAACGGACTGGCGATGCTGTTTCTTGGCCTATTTCCGGCAGGTTTGCTCTCACTTTGCAGTAACGCCATCGGTAACTGAGCTTTTTTACATATGGGCCTTGTCATCCGGTTACCAGACAGGTAGTATGCCCCCTCCTTGATGCGGGGTGGAGCAGTCTGGTAGCTCGTCGGGCTCATAACCCGAAGGTCGTTGGTTCAAATCCAGCCCCCGCTACCAAATCATTTACAAAGAAACCGGATGCTTACGAGTATCTGGTTTTTTTGTGTCCGAGTTATTATTTTTTGAACCATCCATAGCAAAATATGGCCCACGTCTATGATGGAAGTCTTCAAAATCATTGACTTTCGATTTCAATAAATCCCGGTTCTCTTTTTTATCCGAAGGTTATGAGCTATTAGCCGATCTTCGGGCTTACCTGAGAAAAAACCGAGTCCGTAAAGCCTTTTGAGTGGAGATTCTCCATCAGTGCTCGGTTTCACAGCGACTCTCATGAGGCCATAAACAGCAGTATCAGGTTCTGTCTCAAGGCCATTTGTTTCAGGGGAATCATCTTTGGACCACGCTTCTTCCAGTTATTGTAGGTACTGCGTGCTACATTGATTACACGACATAGCAGGGTGGTTGGGAACAGGCCTGATTGCTGCTGGATGAACACGCAGTTCACTTCATTTCCCTTGTGAAGTACGACGACGTTTTTTTTAGAATTTCTTTCGCCATCATCTACAGCCAATCCCAACCAGCAAAGTTTCCTGCACCCGAACTTACTGGATCAGCTGAACCCTAAGCATCCACTTTTGCAACTGGCCAGACAGA
>JAHXHU010000300.1 GCA_025656375.1 Candidatus Thiodiazotropha sp. (ex Ustalcina ferruginea)
TGTCAAGTCTCCATGGAGGAGTTCATGGCCTGTGGTGTAGGCGGATGCGCCGGCTGCGTTGTCGAAGTGCAGACCCCAGACGGCCCAGCCCTGAAGCGGGTCTGCGTTGATGGTCCAGTGTTCGATGCTCAAAGCGTATTCAGTTAAGCATAATACAATGGATGGGCTCAGAATAGGCCCTCATGTTCTGTACTAGTACTCCTTCAAGATGACTGATGGAGTACTAGTGATCGCTTGCTATCTTGAACCTGTCACTATCAAGCTGACCCTCAAAAACGGTGCAAATAACCAAGGTTGATCGACTCAACCTTATAGTCAACATTGTGAATATCGTTATCGGCATAACGAATCCACTCCAAGGTCAAGGCATTGCGCTCATGGCCGTAGAGCTCAATACCCAGACCATACCCGAGAGAGGTTTCATCGACGCCGTTGAAGCCAGGTACATCGCCAGAAAATCGTGTGAGCCCCCCTAGCGCATAAACCCTGGCACGAGAATCAAAGAGAAAAAGATTCCCTCTGGCGAAGACGCTTGCCAGATAATCGATCTGATGGGTGTTGCCATTGATCGTATCCTCACTGAACAGACCAAAATGACCTTCGACGGCAAAATAGTCGTTAAATTCATGACCTCCACGCAGGATCAAGCCCGCACCGCGAAAGTCTGCGTTCGAGTCATCTTCTTTATATTGAGGTAACGCAACGATCAATCCAATATAGTTGCTCCCTTCGATACCCGAACCCTCGGCAAACCATTCAGCACATACGATCGATGACAGAAACAGGAATACAATACCAGTTAAAATACTCGCAATTCTCATTAACTCTTCTCCATAAGCTGCACAGATACTTATTTTTTCCAACTATAGTCTAGCTGTTTAACAACACAAGCACCATTCTCTTAAACCTGAGAAATCGGTCAGACTATTCGGCCCCATGCTTATGTATGCCACCCCTTGTCTCTGGCTTTCCTGGTCCAGACCCAGACATAGGCAACCCCGCTCACCAGAGTAGTAAAACCGGTAGCCCAGGTCAGGAAAGAGAGGAGTTCGTTAGGCAGTGAAAACGGTCCGGCATTTGTCACAACCAACAACACCAGCATAATCTGTAGCAGGGTGTTCAATTTGCTGATCAGACTGGGATGAGCATCCAACTCTTCAACACTGAAATTGTAATAGAGCGCGCCCCCTACAATGGTCAAATCACGAAAGATCACCAGAATGACCAACCATACCGGTATCAGACCCAAGCCACCAAGCACCAAAAAAGAGCTCATCAGCAGGGCCTTGTCAGCTAACGGATCAAGCAGCCCGCCCAAATGGCTTTGCCACCCAAATCGCTTGGCAAGAAGACCATCCAGTCCATCGGAAAAACCTGCAACTGCAAACAGTATCAATGCATATGAAAACTCGTGCTCAAACAGCAACCAGACAATTGGGAGTGTCAACAGGATACGCAGTACACTGATCAGATTCGGGATATCCTTACTCTGCATCTATTTAACCTGGAATCCGCGGTTGAACATGAATTTGTGGGAAATCCCGATGTGCCCAGCAAGGCATCGTTCACCGTTAATGGCTATTCCCTTAACAAGAACGACAACGCAGCTGGGTGCGTCGGGATATTTCACAAATCCATGTAGCGTCACAAATCTTGCCCAATGGGTGCGAGAAAAATCCATTATTTGATGTAGCATTTCATTACCTTACTTCAGATATCAGCGGCCAAGTGCGAAATCCAGGTTTAATACTGCCTATTTACCGCAATCGATACACGAGGCTTTCGCCAACCACCACCCCTGGTTGAACCGCTTCATCCGCTACCTCATATTCATGGGGCTCCACTGGCTCTAATACTGCACCCAGTTGTATGCCACGTTCCAATACCTCCCTATTACCTTGGATACGTACTAAAAAGTTGACCTTTTCTGGGCCAGCGGAGAGCAGGTCAAGGTGCTCGATCATTGCCAGGGATTGTAGATAATCTTTGACCAGCACATAGTCGGCCAGGCGGGTAAGTCCATGAACGCGAAGCCTTATTTCGGTCATCCCCTGACTTACCTGTTGTGGTGCAAAACGTAGTGCCAAGGCATCCGCCGCTTGATTCAGCCCCTCACTGGCCAATGCGACTTTGCTATTTGCACGAGCCTGCCAGCGGTTGACTTTGCCTGGTAGATAGAGAAGCCACTCCCCCCGCCAACTATTTTTTCCCTGCTGTGTCATGCGGCCGACGAGAATGACATCCGGTAGATAGCGATCCGAAGCACGACGGATATTCTCTTCAAAACCACCCCACAGATCGCTGACCTGGATCGCATTTCGATCTTCAACATCCATGAGAGGCCACATAAAGGTGAGTCCTCTTCTACCCGCTACTCGATTCAGCCGGCGTTTCAGGTACTGCTCCTGCTCAGGTGAAACCAACCCTCGACGAGCTCCCTCTTCCTGACCCAGCCAGGCCAGGATGGATGGACGGGTCCCACCCCAAACCGGTACACCGCTTTCCCGTAACAGTCGATTGACCGCCCGTTCATCGAATCGTACCCACAGCAAGCGATCCGGTGAAGCTGAGGTTGTATCGGTGCCGGTAGATTCAAGGCTTTTGTAGCGATATTGCTGAATTAAACCGGCTGCTTTTTTAAGCAACCGAGTCAGATCCGGATTTTTGAGCAATCCCCTGTCACCGCTGACCTTGACCAAAACCCTTGAAAAGGCGTTACGTATACCGCCAGCCCTGGCTTCAGCGCTCTGTCCAACAACCGGCACTTGCGCCTCGTAGAGGTTATCAACCATCTCAGCTGACGCAACGGGTGAAATCAATAAGGCCACCATTAGCACTAGCCATCGAGAAACGAACAACCATCGTAATTGATTCATAAATTGCCACATAACATCTGAATAGTGGAAGCGTCTATTATGCAGCCCCACCTTTTGGGACTGGAGAATGGTAACTTCATTGGATTTTGGAATTTTCAAGGTGTGAGAAAGCATACGCTCATCTTTGGCCAGCACCCAAAACTGGGCTTTCCAGTGCTGACCTGTAAAGTTTGTAACGGGAAATTTTAGCGCGCCTGGGAAAGGATGAAAATAACATGTTGCACAAATCTCACCGTGTAGCGCTTCTTCTGTTAGAATCCCGGTCTGAAATTTCCCTAGTCTGAAGCCGGAGTATCTTCCCGTGGAGCAAGAGTCCAAACCCAGCAATCCAGCCTCACTCAGCTACCGGGATGCCGGTGTGGATATCGATGCAGGTAATGAGCTGGTCGAGCGTATTAAACCGATCGTAAAACAGACCTTCCGCCCTGGCGTACTTACTGGACTTGGCGGCTTTGGTGCCCTCTTCGAACTGCCTCTGGATCGTTTCAAGGAACCCGTCCTTGTCTCCGGCACCGACGGGGTGGGTACAAAACTGAAATTGGCTCTGGAGCTCAATCGCCACGATACCATTGGTATTGATCTGGTGGCTATGTGTGTCAATGACATCGTAGTGGCAGGTGCTGAACCCCTTTTTTTCCTTGACTATTATGCGACCGGTCAGTTGGACTTGGAGATTGCCACCGATGTCGTGAGTGGCATTGCCGAGGGATGCAAACAGGCTGGAGCCGCTCTGACCGGTGGTGAGACAGCGGAAATGCCGGGGTTGTACAGCAAGGGAGATTACGATCTGGCAGGATTCTGTGTTGGAATCGCAGAGAAGAGCCGTCTCATTCTTCCAGAACGGGTTAAAGCAGGCGATGTACTCATCGGTGTTGCCTCTTCAGGCCCCCACTCTAACGGCTACTCCCTGGTACGAAAGATCCTGCAGGTCAATGGTGCTGATCTGCAACAGCCGCTTGGGGAGACTTCTCTCGGAGAGGCATTACTGGTGCCCACACGAATCTACGTCAAACCCTTATTGCAGTTGATGCAACAGGTTGAGATTCATGCACTTGCTCATATTACAGGTGGCGGATTGCCTGAGAATCTGCCTCGTGTACTACCCCCGGGATGCAAGGCTGTCATCGACAGTGACAGCTGGCGACTCCCACCCGTTTTTGCCTGGCTGCAAACGCAAGGTAATGTAGTTAACAGTGAGATGTTACGTACCTTCAACAGTGGTGTGGGAATGGTAGTCTGTGTTGCACAAGCGGATGCGCAATCCAGCCTGCAGATACTCAATGACGCCGGTGAAACAGCGTGGCGGCTCGGTACGATTGAATCAGCCAGCGATATTGATACCAACGTGGAAATCACCGGTCCTCTGGCGTGACCGCTCGGCTTCCTGTGGTGGTGCTGATCTCCGGCAGCGGCACCAACCTGCAAGCGATCATTGATGGTGCTCAATGCGATCTGCCAATCGAGATCCGTGCAGTGATCAGCAACCGCCCAGGGGTTTATGGCTTACAACGCGCCGAACAGGCAGGAATTGAAACAGTCATACTAGATCACAGGGAGTACCCCGACCGGGAAAGCTATGACCAGGCGCTGATTAAACTGATTGATAGCTACTCGCCCAAACTGGTAGCGCTAGCAGGTTTCATGCGTATCCTTACAGCGGATTTTGTTCGCCACTATGGGGGACGACTATTGAATATACATCCCTCTCTGTTGCCAAAATATACAGGGCTTAATACCCATCAGCGGGTGATTGATGCAGGAGACAGTCTACATGGAGCAAGCATCCATTTCGTCACCGAGGAGTTGGATGGTGGCCCGTTGATTGTACAGGCCCAGGTACCCGTTGAAGCCGGGGACGATGCTGATATGCTGGCGGCCAGGGTTTTGCAGAAAGAGCATCAGATCTATCCCCTGGCTATCCGCTGGTTTGCTGAGAATCGCCTAATATTGGATGAGAATGGAGATGTCAGACTGGACAATAAAAGGCTTGAATCACCGGTGGTCTTCACACCCCTGGAATCCATTGGGTAACAGCCAGATGTCTAAACTCCGATTCCACAACGGATGGCTATTGGGATTTGGAATTTTCTTCTGTACCAGCCCGTTATATGCTGACACAAGTCTAGTGTTGAAACCCTTTACGGCCTCTTTCAGTGTCAAACGTAATGTCATTCCCCTGGGTAAACTTGAGCTTAAATTCAGCCTGAACGGCACAGGAGACTATGTCTACCATGCTCACACCATGCCTGGCATGCTGGCCGGTTGGTTTAGCGCGGATGAGGTCATTGAAGAGAGCCGGGGCCGATTATCAAACGACAGTATCCACCCAAGCCACTACACCTACCAGGGGGAAGATGGCGAAAAGGAAAACACGGCCCTGTCGTTCGACTGGAACAGTGCTGAGGTAGAGACAACCAGCCATGGCGTCACCTGGTCCCAATCCATGACGCCTGGTACGCAAGACAAACTCAGTCAGCAACTGCTTGTCCGACTTGATCTGGCACAAGAAAGAGAGGAGATGACCTACCAGGTAGCCGACGGGGGTAAGATCAAAAGTTACCATTTTCGTGTTGAGGGTGAAGAACAGATAAAAACACCTTACGGTCAACTGCGCTGTTTGCGGGTGATGCGCAGCAAGGCCTCACGCAAACCAGACTATACAATCTGGTTTGCGCCAGAATTGGATTACCTGCCGGTAAAAATTGAACGTCGTCAGTCGGGACGCACCTACCGGATGGTGTTGGATGAGTTGAGAATGGAAAGCAACTAAACAGTAAGTTAAGCCTAAATCCGAAGGTCCAATAGGGATTTGTCCGCAAATGAACGCGAATCAACGCAAATGCGAACAGCCAGAATCTCTTGTGTGATATCTTGAGCGTGATAAATTAAATCACTACAACATTTTTTCACCAAGTTCGCACTGTAAACTGATAGGGGCAAATTTGTGTCACCTTTGTGGTGCTGGATTATCTTTACATGAGACACTTACACCGTATGACCTAGGCAACGAAAGAAGCAGTCCAGGTGAACAGGTTGTGATCATGGCCTGTTTTCACCCATGTCATTCAGTAAATAACATTTGCGTTGATTCGCGTTCATTTGCGGACAATCAATGCTGAATCCCTGATTAAAACTGTTGTGTATGCCTGTTAATACCCACTGGATCAGGGCAAGATCCATATCTACATTGCAATAAACTCGAGACAAGGAGGTCTTGTATGCCGATCACCGATTGCCCCATTGATGAACGCCCAAGAGAGAAGCTGCTGCAGCGGGGTGCTCATTCACTTTCTGATGCCGAACTGTTGGCCATCTTCCTGCGTACTGGCGTATCCGGGCAGACTGCTGTGGATCTGGCTCGCAGCCTGCTTAGCGAGTTCGGTGGTCTACGCCAGTTGCTGGCTGCCAATCAGCAACAATTTTGCCAAGCCAGGGGACTCGGGCAGGCAAAGTTTGCCCAATTGCAGGCTGTGCTTGAGATGTCCAGACGGTACCTGCAGCAGCAACTCAATGAATCTGACAGCCTGACCAATCCACAACAGACCCGAAGCTACCTGCAAGCGATGCTACGTCACTATCCCTATGAGGTATTTTCCTGTCTGTTTCTCGACAATCGTCATCGCATAATCCGCTATGAAGAGTTGTTCCGTGGCACTATCGATGGTGCCAGCGTACATCCTAGGGAGGTGGTGAAGCGGGCTTTGGAACATAATGCTGCCGCACTCATTCTCGCTCACAATCACCCATCCGGGGTTGCAGAACCGAGTCGCGCTGACCAACAAATCACTAAAAGATTAAAGGAGGCCCTGGCGTTGGTGGATATCCGGGTCTTGGATCACATCGTTATTGGCGAAGGTGAACCCGTCTCTCTTGCCGAACGGGGGATGGTTTGACTGCGAGTTTTAAGTGATGAGTTTTGAGTTTTGAGTTTTGAGTTTTCGTTTCGTCAGTAAGGTCCATGCCCTAACAAACTGCTTTTTAAAGAGTATTTCAAAATACACCGCTAGTGAAATAATCACATCAACTCAAAACTCAAAACTCAACAAATCCCTCCCTTGCCTCCAACCTCCCACTCTGCTATAAATACGCGCCTTTCGCCCCCAGGGATAACCATTTCGAGGTTTTGACCATGTCAAAAGTCTGCCAAGTAACCGGCAAGCGCCCGGTATCGGGAAACAATGTTTCCCATGCGCATAACAAGACCAAACGCCGTTTTCTCCCCAACCTCCATACGCACCGGTTCTGGGTCGAGAGCGAAAAGCGTTGGGTTCGTCTGCGCCTGACTACAAAGGGCATGCGCATTATTGATAAGAAGGGTATAGATTCGGTGTTAACCGAAATGCGTGCCCGTGGCGAAAAAGTCTAACCAAGGAGTACCGAGCCATGCGTGATAAAATCAAACTTGTCTCCAGTGCCGGCACTGGACATTTCTACACCACGACTAAAAACAAGCGTAACCAGCCGGGGAAGATGGAGATCAAGAAGTTCGACCCGAAGGTTCGTAAACACGTGATGTACAAGGAATCCAAGATCAAATAGATCTGTCGAATTCCCTGGAAGAAGCCCGCCACATCGGCGGGTTTTTTTATGCCTAATGCCCGTCTTTCCCTTTTTCAAGCAACAGATTACCTACACTATCCAGTTCACAATACCATCCCGGCTCCAACCAGGTGGTCGATGCCATTTCGGTAATCAGCGCAGGCCCGTTGAGTAACTGGCCCTCAATCAATTTGGATCGTTCATAGCGTGGAACAGTGGACTCCACCCCTGAAAGATTCAGCCACTCCAACACTTCAGCAGGCTGGGTTGTTGCCACCTTAGGCAGTTCCATAGTCGCCGCCGGACCATGCAGGGCCACCCTCAGATTAACCAGCTCGACGAGTACCTGCATACGATGCCCATAACGCGACGCATGTAGATTGTGAAAATCATTCTCAACCTGCGCCAGACCCTGCCAGGGGATATTGAGTGTGTAGGACTGTCCAAAGTAGCGCAGATCCAGTGAATAGTCAGCCTCTACCTGATCTTGATGAAGTCCTTCCCGCACGAGGTCATCAACGCCACCCTTGGCAAGCTCAGAAAATTCTAAATCCAGTACTCCATCATCTAAGTCCCCAATCAATCCCAGACGTGCATGCACCAGCTGACGACCCGGTCGGGTGGCCAGCATACCCAACGCTGATAAAACACCGGCATTGACAGGTACCAGAGCCGAGCAGATACCCAGCGCATCAGCCAGGGCGCAGACATGCAATCCCCCGGCACCACCAAAGGAGACCAGGGTGAAAGCGCGGGGATCAATCCCCCGCTGTACCGAAATTACCCGCAGTGCACGGGCCATATGTTCATTGGCAACCCGAACAATCCCTTCGGCTGCCGCCTCAATGGAGAGATCCAACTGCATTGCCAGGCTACTCATGGCCGATTCAGCAGCCTGAAGATCAAGGGTCATACGGCCACCTAAAAAGGCCCCACATCTCAATCTGCCGAGCATAAGATTGGCATCGGTGACCGTCGCCTGTTTGCCACCTCGGGCATAGCAGGCAGGCCCGGGATCAGCCCCGGCGGATTTTGGTCCCACCTGTAGCATCCCCCCCGCATCCAACCAGGCAAGGGAACCACCACCGGCACCGATGGTATGCATATCCACCATGGGAACGGCCACAGGCCAGGGTCCTATGTGGCCCTCCCGAGTCAACCTTGGTGTCCCGTCGATCAACGCCACATCGGTCGATGTCCCCCCCATATCGAGGGTCAGCAGTTGTCGGCGGCCAGAGGCGGCAGCCACATACCCTGCTCCCACCAAGCCACCCGCAGGACCTGAGAGCAACATCCGCACGGCTTGTCGTGAAGACTGGTCTGCCGCAATCGCCTCACCTGAACTCTGCATGACCGAGAGTCGCGCGCCAGCCAGACTTGTACACAAACGGTCAATGTAGCCTGCCACCAGCGGTCCAACCCAGCTATTGAGCCAAGTCGCGATACCGCGCTCATATTCACCGCTGGCCGGTAGCACCACTGATGATCGGGAGCAAAATATCTCTCCAGGTATTGCAGCTTCGATCTCTTTTTCAAAGCGATCATCGAGATGACTGAACAGCAGATTGATTGCAACCGCCTTAGGGCGTCGACCAACAACCTCTTTTATCAGTTCATCGAGATCAATTTTTGTGAGTGGCTCGACCGGGTTACCATCACTATCAAGGCGTCCACCGGTTTCCAGGCAGTCAGCAGCTGAAACAGGCGATGTAATTGCCTGCGGTTGCAGATTGTAGAGTTCTCCTCGAGCTTGGCGACCAATCGTCAGAAGATCCTTCATACCGCGGTTACCAATATAGAGGGTATGCACCCCCTTTCCCTCCAGTGCGGCATTGGTCGCCACCGTCGAGCCATGCACTACAATCAGACCCTCAGAAGCCAAACCGAGCTCATGGATACCTTCCAATATCGCTTGCTCCGGTGCCTGGGGTGTAGATAGGACCTTGTGGATAGAGATCTTGCCTGCCTGGAAGAGTACAAAATCGGTAAATGTGCCACCGGTATCGACACCCAGCAGAACACCTTCTCCAGTCATGCGATCTAGCCCATTCATTTACTCAATCCACAGATTCCAGAATATGACAATGCCTATTGTTCATTGGCTCCACCTGGTTGGAAATGCGAATCAGTTCCAACGGTGGGCCTTGCATAGCGCGCAAAGGGTGATATGTTTGGCAGCGCTGTGCAATGGATTATTCCCTTTTCATATAGCGACGAACAGGTTCATTGGTTAGACTACAAATTAGATATTATCGATGCCTAACCTCTTAACAACAACAAATCTGAGCCGTAGTTACCAAGGCTTCACAGGTCGTAGTACCGCTTGACCTGCAGCTTATGCGTGGGGATATCCTTGGATTGCTGGGACCCAACGGGGCTGGCAAATCAACCATCATGCGTATGCTTAGCGGCGACCTGGCCCCGAGTCGCGGGAAGATCGAAATCTGTGGGTATGATCTGATAGTGCAATCGAAGCATGCCAAACAGCAAATCGGTTATCTACCGGAACGTCCTCCTCTGCATCGCGATCAGTCAGTGGACGAGTTTCTTTCAGACTGCGCCCGTTTACGTGGACTCGACAGGCTACAAACAAGACAAGCATTATTACAGACAAAACCAAGAGAGTCTTTGATCTCGTGATGTCATTTATGCGTCCCAGGCATAAAAGACACTCGATCTTTGACAGCCTATTCATGCCCCTGCCGT
>JAHXHU010000177.1 GCA_025656375.1 Candidatus Thiodiazotropha sp. (ex Ustalcina ferruginea)
GTGTTCGTTGGCCGGAAGTTGAGCCCCAGGCCGTCGATCAGCAACCACTGTTGGGTAAGACGATCGTGATTACAGGTACTCTGAGCCGCTCCCGTGACCTGATCAAGCAGGAACTGCAGATGCATGGAGCGAAGATTACAGGCAGTGTCTCAAAGAAAACCGATTATCTGATAGCTGGAGAAGAGGCGGGATCGAAACTCGCTAAAGCGGAACAGTTAGGCGTGAAAATCCTCGATGAGGCGGCACTGCATGTTTTGTTGGAATCTTTAAAATAACGTTTTAGGTTACCCGTTTATTCCAGACAGCAGTCATGCTAGTTTTACCAACCCATACCAGGGTTCCATGGAAAATCAATGAACCAAGAATCTAAAAAAGAGCGTGAAATCATGATGATGATGCGCAAGTTGCTAACCACTATCGTGCGCGAAGTAACCCCCGAACATAAGCGCTTGAGGCATCCCCTGTCGGATCATACGATACAGGATATTCGTAGCTGCTTAGGTCTGATCACTGCCCGTGAAAAGGAACTAGCCGATAATGACGGCAGAACGGCTCAAGAACGCCCTTATTTTACCGATGAACCTCCAGAGACGAAGATTGTTCCCATCTCAAGAATCGGTAAGGCCAAGCAAGAGAGTGAAGAATAGCGCAATAGATTAGACAATTGTCTGCAATTGAACGCAAATACACTTAGGGTTTTCCCCTCGTGTGGCATCTTGATTGTGGCCAATCAAATGACGAGGACTATTTTTCCATCAGGTTCATCATTCAGGTAGATAAGGCCAAATGAGCATGGCCTGTTTTCACCTCTCATACAGAGTTTAAAAAAATATTTGCGTTGATCCGCGTTCATTTGCGGACACTCAGTTAGCAATGAATCAGTGTCCGCCGCTATAGCAAGCGGACACTGATCGGTAGAGACTACTCTTTAGCTTCTTTCATCTCTTCTGCTTGGTTTTCCATGGTGGCTGTGGGGCATCAGCCGCCGGCATCTCAGTAGCGGGTTGCTCGTCGGATGTCATCTCTTTACCTGTTGCTGCTTCCATTGCTCCTTCGGCAGGGGATTCAGCCGCTGGTGTCTCTGGGGCCTGCTCGGCAGAAGGCGCTGGTTTTGCGTTTTTCTCGTTAAAAACAAGGGTACTGTCATCACGTAGTCCCTGCATGTATTCCGACAGGGAACCCTGCTGTAGCTTGGTTAGGATTTTACCCTTCACACTTTCCAGTGTAGGTGCCTCTGTCTCACGGCTATCCTCTAAGAGAATGATATGCCAGCCGAACTGGGTCTTTACCGGAGCTGTTGTGTATTTGTCTTTTTCCATACCATTCAGGGCATCAGCAAAAGGTTTTACCATCTGTGCAGGATCGAACCAGCCGAGATCGCCCCCGTTTTTGCCAGTAGGACCTGTTGAGTGCTCTATAGCCAGCTCCGCAAAATCAGCGCCACCTGCAAGTTTTTCGATCAGCGATTTGGCTTCATCCTCCTCTTTTACCAGGATGTGTCTGGCCTTGAACTCAGCGTTAGATTGTCCAGCATACTCGGCATCATAGGCCTGTTGGACCTGCTCATCGGTAGGTTTGTGAGAGGTTGCGTGCTCCTGTATAGCTACCTGGGTCAGGAGTTTAGCCTTCAATAGTTCTAATGAAGCCGCAATATCGGCACGTTCATGTAGGCCACTTTTTTCTGCATCCTGGGCCACAATGAGAATATTTGACAGCTCGTTGAGTACGCTCATCTGCATTTCAGGGGAGTTCTTCGCATCAGCTACATTACGCATGCGGTCCTGGAAGTAGAGGCTGTACATGGCTCGAGTGACCGGTTTTCCATTGACAGTTAACAGGGTCTCGATATCCATTTCATCAGAAGAGGCTTGTTCACTTTTTGCCGGTAACGTGGCTGAACGTCCGGACTCTGAGGCAGCCGCTGTGGCAGTCTGTTCTGTGGTCTGATTACAGGCCGTCAGCAGCCCGGCGCTGCATAATGCAGCTAGAATGATCTTCTTTTTCATCGTTGAACTTACCTTATTGTGTTTGAAGGATTTTTTTGGTGAATTTGCTGCAGTCATCATGCTGGCAGCACTTTTTTAAAGGGTTTTACATTAACTCGGGCGTAGACACCGGCCTTGATATAAGGGTCATCGTCAGCCCACTGTTTGGCGTTTTCCAGGTTGTCGAATTCAGCCACTATCAGACTACCGGAGAATCCTGCAGGGCCTGGGTCGTTAGCATCGATTGCCGGGTGTGGTCCAGCCAGTAAAAGACGCCCTTCGCTCTGCAGGGCTTGCAGTCGCGACAGATGATCCTGGCGTACTTTTATACGTTGCTCCAGACTGTCTTCCCGATCTTCTGCAATAATCGCGTAGTACACTCAACTCCCCCCATGTTCCAGTTCGTTCTCACGCAGATGACGTGCCAGGTAGAATGCCTGCAATATGATAAAGCCCATGGTCAGGCCCATCATGCCAAACAACTTGAAATTGACCCAGCTCTCTTCCAGGGAGTGTGCAGTATTACACATCTCCAGTTCATTCCCCTGAAAATGCTGGCCACAGTTATCAAAGTCTATCTGCTGTAATCCTGTGAGTTCTGCCAGTTGCTGTTCCGCTACAAAAAAATCGTTGGCGACATAGAGGTTGAGAAACCCCAAAAGGATGAAAAACAGACTCCAGGTAAGGTTGAGGCGCATCCAGATCGGATCAGGTACGTCGATGCTGCTTTCCATCATCCGCTGAACCAGTGGTTTTTTACCCACAAACTGGCTGCCGAGGAAGGCGGCGGCGAACAGCCAGTTGATAACAGAGGGTTTCCACATGATGAAGGTACGGTCTTGCAGCAGAATTGTGAGTCCACCGAATACGACAAGGATTGCGAGGGTGATCAAGTGCATCTTCTCGACATGTCCCTTGCGTAACCAACCATAAGCAACCTGGGCAATAGAAGAGGCAATGGCAACACCTGTGGCGATATAGATACCGTAAAACTTGTAAGCTACGAAAAAGAGAATAACCGGAAAAAAGTCTGCAAGAAATTTCATACCAAGTTCAATTGTTCTGATAAAAAGTGGCTGTGATAGATGGCTGTCAGCATAGTAGCAATAGAATCTTTATACATCCTAGTGGAGCGTTCTGGGTAAACTCCATAGATTGTAATACTTTTCAACCACTTCCCGAACCGATTGTGGATAATTGAGGGCATCCATCTGTTCCATTCCTTCACGGAAAAACTGTGCTGCCTCATCAGGGAGGACGCGACAGAGGGTTTGATAGGCTTCATCAATCAGTGTTGGTTGGTGGCTGCGAGTGGCAATGATAGCTTGATTCATCAACAGGATGCGCCTGGTGTCCGCTTTCAAGGATATTTCCTGGTCGTTTCGCATAGTGGGTTCAACAGCTTGTAACAATTCAACGGCCACATCATAGAGCTGCTGTAGCTGAGAAGGTTCCCGTAGACTGTTTGCCAATCGGGCAAGTGAGTTGATAACCGGCTCCAGGGTGCGTAATGCCCCTTGCTGGCGTAGGATCCAGAGTGCCATGGGTAGGGTGAGATCTTCCAGCTCCCGGCTCTGTTGCGGCATGTTAAGTGCGTTGGCAATGGAAGAGAAGTCTGCCAGCAGTTGAATCCCATAATCCCCTAATTCATTCAGCTCCTCCCGCGAGACCTTTGTGCTGTCAGAAGAGGCGTTAATTTGCCTGACGACTATTTCCAACAGTTCAATCAATCGATGCATCGCCTGCTGGAGTATAGGAGGGGATCGGTCCGGGTCAGCCACATGGGTGCCCTTACTGGCTGACACAACAGCGGGTGCGATGGCATCGAAACGATGACCGATATAGTTGAGATCTAGGCCTGGAAAAAGCATGTGTGGGATTGTATCAGCCTGTTTAGGCGGCGTCTGGTGCTTGGCCGCAAATTCACTAATCCATGTTTTAGATGGCCTATAGAAGGCACCAGGTTAATAACAACGTTATTTTCCTATCCGTTAGACGACACTATGGGTACAATCCGCCCCCATGTTTTGCGTATACGATCTACACAGTCACTCCACTGCCTCAGATGGCACCCTCTCACCACATGCGCTGGTGCTGCGTGCTGCCAACGCAGGGGTTCGGGTGTTGGCCCTAACCGATCATGACACCACCGCCGGGATTGAAGAGGCGCTATCAGCCGCCAAGCAGTGCGGTCTTAAATTAATATCGGGTGTAGAGATCTCGGTTACCTGGAACAAGCAAACGGTTCATATCGTGGGTCTGAATGTGGATCCTTACAACCAGACCCTGCAGCAGGGTTTGTGCGAACTACGGGAGTTCCGTGATTGGCGGGCCAGGGAGATGGCTGATCGGCTCGAAAAGGCAGGTATTGCCGGCACCTATCAAGGTGCGCTTGCTCACTCCAATGGTGTGCTGATCAGCCGCACCCATTTTGCCCGTTTTCTTGTCGAACAGGGTGTAGTGAGTGATGAACGAAAGGTCTTCAAATACTTTCTGGTCAATGGCAAACCGGGCCATGTTGCCGGTCAATGGGCCAGCCTGGAACAAGCAGTGGACTGGATTCACAGGGCAGGTGGGCAGGCTGTGGTGGCACATCCTGCGCGCTACAGGATGACCCGTTCCAAGCTGTGCCGGTTATTTCGGGATTTTATTGAACATGGTGGCGATGCAATCGAAGTCATTTCCGGCAGCCATAGTCGTGATGACTATTTTTCCATGGCCAGGCATGCTCAGGATCTTGGGTTGAAGGCATCGGCCGGCTCTGATTTCCACTCGCCTGAAAATCCCTGGGTCGAACTGGGTCGGTTGCCGATGCTGCCTGACAACTGCAAGCCTCTCTGGGCCGACTGGGAAGTCTCCTTCGAAAACCCATCGACCCGCCGAGCGGGCTAGATTTTAATCGGATGGCTCAGTTTTTCCAGATTCACCCGGATAACCCTCAGGCACGTCTTATCAAACAGGCGGTAAGCATCATCCGGGAGGGTGGTCTGGTCGTCTATCCTACTGACTCGAGCTATGCACTGGGCTGTCATATCGGTGACAAGGGAGCGATGGAGCGAGTCAGGCGTATCCGTAAGGTTGACGAATCGCACAACTTCACCCTGGTATGCCGTGACCTGACCGAAATCTCCAACTATGCCAAGATCGATAATCGTGACTATAGACTACTGAAGGCGCTCACACCTGGCCCCTATACCTTTATCCACATGGCAACCAAGCAGGTACCGAGGCGGCTGATGCACCCAAAGCGAAAGACCATCGGTATACGTGTACCGGACAACGCCATTGCCAGTGCCTTGTTGGAGGAGTTGGGGGAGCCGATTATGAGCACCACACTGATCATGCCGGGGGAAGAGATGCCCTTGACCGATCCGTATGAGATGCGTGATCTATTGGATCACTCTGTCGACTTGATCATCGATGGCGGCTATTGCGGCTTTGAGCCTACCACTGTGGTGGTGATGACCGAAGAGGTACCGGAGGTGGTGAGGGCCGGTAAGGGCGATACCTCTCTGTTCGAGGTATAATCCCTGGATTTCTATCTGTGCTCATTTTGTCTTTACCTAAACCGTTAGAAAGTATAATGAATTATCGCATCTCAGGAAAATCTCCCAATGCAAGGACTTGATCTGATACAAAAGTTGTCGATTTTTATCCTGCCGATGATCTTTGCTATTACCGTACACGAAGCAGCACATGGCTGGATGGCCAAACGGCTGGGTGACAATACTGCTGAGATGTTAGGACGGGTGACACTCAACCCGATCAAGCATATCGACCTGGTTGGAACTATTTTAGTACCCATCGGTGTCTACCTGATGACCGGTTTTATGTTTGGTTGGGCCAAGCCGGTACCGGTTAACTGGAATAATCTGCATCATCCTAAACGAGACATGGGATTGGTGGCGTTGGCAGGACCTGGCGCCAACCTGTTGATGGCACTGATCTGGGCAATCCTGATTTATATGGGTGCCATGATGATGGAAAATTTTGATTGGCTTGGCCTGCCACTTTTATTAATGGGGGTTGCCGGGGTGCTTATCAATACTGTCTTGATGGCCCTGAACCTGATGCCGATACCTCCTCTGGATGGAGGACGGGTCGTCTATTCCCTGCTACCGCCCAAGCAGGCCCAGGCCTACTCGCGATTGGAGGCATATGGTCTCTTTATCGTGGTTATTTTACTCGCTACCGGATTATTGGGTGTTATCCTCTGGCCTGTGGTGGGACTGACGATCAAGCTCCTACCGGCCAGTGATATTGTCACCCAACTTATTCCCGTGATTCTTAGTCCATCAAGGAGTTAGTTTTGAATCAGACACTTAGCTCATCCCGTGTACTCTCCGGTATGCGTCCGACAGGTCGCCTGCATCTTGGTCACTATCATGGGGTGCTGAAGAATTGGGTGAAGCTGCAGCATCAGCATGAGTGTTTCTTCTTTGTCGCGGATTGGCATGCACTGACCACCCACTATGACGACCCGAGCATCATCCCCGCGAGTATCTGGGATATGGTGATCGACTGGCTGGCGGCAGGAGTAGACAGTGAGTCCGCAACCCTGTTTATACAGTCCCTTGTCCCTGAACACGCTGAACTGCACCTGCTGCTCTCGATGATCACGCCCCTGGGCTGGTTGGAGCGGGTGCCGAGCTACAAGGATCAGCAGGAGAACCTCAAAGAGAAGGATCTTGCCACCTATGGCTTCCTGGGGTATCCGTTGCTGCAATCGGCCGATATCCTGATCTACCGTGCTTCTCAGGTGCCGGTGGGCGAGGATCAGGTGGCCCATGTGGAACTGACCCGTGAGGTGGCTCGTCGTTTCAACCATCTCTACGGACGGGAACCGAACTTTGAAGAGCATGCAGAAAGTGCACGCAAGAAGATGGGTAAGAAGGCGGTTAAACAATATAGTCAGCTACGTCGTGCCTATCAGGAGCAAGGCGATCTGCAGGCCCTTGAGACCGGACGTGGGCTGCTGGAGGCACAGCAGAATATCAGTGTTGAAGAGCGTGAGCGTCTACTCGGTTACCTGGAGGGAAGTGGGCGTATGATTCTCACTGAACCCCAATCCCTGCTGACCAAGGCCTCTAAAATGCCAGGACTGGATGGTCAGAAGATGTCCAAATCTTACGAAAACACCATCTCTCTGCGGGACACACCGGCGGATGTGGAGAATCGGCTCAAACGGATGCCTACCGATACCAACCGGGTCAGGCGTACTGATCCCGGTGACCCGGAAAAGTGCCCGGTCTGGCAATTCCATCTGGTCTATTCCGACGAGGGTACGAGGGCATGGGTTGAGGAGGGGTGTCGCACTGCCGGCATCGGTTGTCTGGATTGTAAAGCGCCGGTCATTGAATCGGTGCTGAATGAGTTGAAACCTATACAGCAACGTGCTGCAGCGTTCGAGGCCGAGCCTGAGTTGGTGAAGCGGATTATGAAGGAGGGTTCGGAAAAGGCCAGGGCCGTTGCACTGGAGACGATGCAAGAGGTTCGCCAGGTCATGTCACTGAAGAGTCTTGAGTGATGACTTTTGAATTTATAGTCGTCGAACCGGTTATTGCCTTGTTGCCGTATGCCAGCCAAACCAGAGCCTGTCATGGAACAAACTGAGAGTCATCCTCACTATCATCCTGAGCAGGAGGAGATGCCCTTCGCAGTGGTGCTGGGTGAGCCTTTGGCAACGCCACCCACCGACCTCTATATTCCCCCTGATGCCCTGGAAGTGTTTCTCGATGCCTTTGAGGGGCCGCTTGACCTGTTGCTCTATCTTATCAGGCGGCAGAACCTGGATATCCTCGATATTCCGATTGCTGAAATCACCAAGCAGTACATTAATTACATCGAAATGATGAATGAGTTGCGCCTCGAACTGGCAGCAGAATATCTGGTGATGGCGGCGATGTTGGCTGAGATCAAGTCACGGATGTTGTTGCCCAGGCCGGTCAGTGAAGAGGAGGAGGGCGACGACCCGCGTGCGGAGCTTATTAGGCGACTGCAGGAGTATGAACGTTATAAACAGGCAGCAGAGGATCTGGATGGGCTGAATCACATGACCCGCAATACCTTCCAAGGGCATGCAGAACTGGTCGATCGTCATGTGGAGACGCGGGAACCAGATGTGGCATTGCGTGAGGTTCTGTTAGCGCTTCAGGACGTTTTACACCGCGCTGATATGTTTACCAGTCATCGGATTGAGAGAGAGACTCTCTCGGTACGCGAAAAGATGTCGTATGTCATGCAACAGGTCAACGGCAACGATTTTACTGTTTTTACCGACCTGTTTGATATCACCCAAGGCCGTCTGGGGGTTGTGGTGACCTTTCTGGCTGTATTGGAGTTGATTAAAGCAACGCTTCTGGAGATGGTTCAGTCGGATGATTTTGCACCCATTCACGTCAAAGCCAAAACAGCCTAGTGAACGCTGGGCATCAGATTGTGTTAACAGGCCTAAAAATGACAGATGAAGATAAACTAAAACAGATAGTAGAGGCTGCCCTTTTAGCTGCAGGCAGACCGCTTAATCTAGATCAATTGCAGTCCCTGTTTCCTGAGCATGAAGCGCCGGATAAGAAACTTCTAAGAGAGATTTTGGCAACACTCCCTGATGACTTTCAGGGGCGTGGCATTGAGATCATCGAAATAGGCAATGGATTTCGCATTCAGGTGCGTGCTGAGTTCGCCTCCTGGGTTTCCAAGCTTTGGACGGAGAGACCCCCTAAATACTCCCGTGCCTTGTTAGAAACGCTGGCGTTGATTGCTTATCGGCAACCCATTACCCGTGGCGAGATAGAGGACATCAGAGGTGTCTCTGTCAGCACCAACATCATCAAGACGTTGACTGAAAGGGAATGGGTCAGGATTGTAGGCCATCGCGACGTACCCGGGAAACCGGCACTCTACGCCACTACCAAGGAGTTTCTCGACTACTTCAATTTAAAGACATTGAATGAGCTGCCTACACTGGCGGAGATCCGTGATCTCGACTCAATCAATCGGGAGTTGGAACTGCTCGATCCAGACAAGGTGGTTGAAGATGAGACCGCTGAAGTGGATGGTCATGTAGATGAGCAAGCTAGCGCTAACGAGGTTGATGCGTCAAATGATAGGGCTGAATCTGATCTAGATGAAGACACGATTCCAATCGATAACCAACAATCCAGTGCTGCAATGGATGACGATGAAGCGATAGAGGATGAACAGATGAGTGGTGCCGATGCGAATAGTGACACTATACCCAAGTCCACTGCACATGAATCAGAATAAACCACTGGCAGGTGAACGCCTGCAGAAAGTATTGGCCAATGCCGGAATGGGTTCCCGCCGACAGATAGAGGGCTGGATTACTGAAGGTAGGGTGGAGGTTAATGGTGAAGTGGCCAAACTCGGACTGAGGGTTTTGCCAAGTGACGCTATTCGCGTGGATGGCAAACAGGTTGCCAAGCGTATGCTCGAGGCACCGGACCGGGAGGTTATCGTATATAACAAACCGGAAGGGGAGTTAGTGACGCGCAAGGATCCTGAGGGACGCCGCACAGTCTTCGAGCGTATGCCAAAACTGAAGCATGGACGATGGATTCCGGTTGGTCGTCTGGATATCAACTCTTCGGGGCTGCTGTTATTGACCACTGATGGTGAGCTGGCAAACCAGTTAATGCACCCAAGCCGTCAGGTGGAACGTGAATATGCGGTGCGAGTGATGGGTGAAGTGAGCGAGGAGCAGTTAACGCAACTTACCCATGGTGTTGAACTGGATGATGGTCCTGCCCGTTTTGAGGAGATCGTCGAATCGGGTGGTGAAGGCTTCAATCGTTGGTATCACGTGGTGATCATGGAGGGCCGTCAACGAGAGGTGCGGCGGATGTGGGAAGCGGTCGGTGCCAGGGTCAGCCGACTTAAGCGGGTGCGCTATGGCAGTGTGATCCTGGACAGTGTGTTGAAAGTGGGTCGTTGGCGCTATCTTAGCGATGATGAGATTCGTGAGCTGCAGGTGGCCATGGGTTTGAAATCAGCCAAGCAATCACAAGCAGGTAGACGCGAGCGCCAAGTCAGTAGTCAAAAAAAACGGGTTGCAACAAAGTCTAAGGATAGGTGGCCTGCCGATGGCCAAAAAAGGCGTGCGCGACCGGAACG
>JAHXHU010000372.1 GCA_025656375.1 Candidatus Thiodiazotropha sp. (ex Ustalcina ferruginea)
ACGTCCGGGGCCATAACAGGTTGTCGAAGATCGAGTCGATTTCGGGGACTTGGAAGTCCCGAGATCCATCATGAGATCAAAGACTCTCTTGTGCCGATGTTGAACGATCCAAGCAGTCAGGTCAGAGCCACCCTGCTAAATGTACTTGCTCCGGTCGTTGCGAACAATCCACTCTCGAACGAGCATTACAAAGTCGTCATTTCCAGTAGTTTTGATACCAGTGCCGAAACAGCTGCGGCCGCTTGTCGGTTACTCGGTGAGAATAGAAATTCAGACGCAATATCCACACTGCTTGAGCATGCCAGAAACCAGAATGGACATCCCATGGTTCGTCGTGAAGCCATTTTATCGATTGGGCAGTTTGGTGAGATTTCCGACGAGATTATCGATGTACTGGTGAATGCTGTGGGTGATTCACAACAACCGGTCAGACTGGCTGCACTGACTGCGCTTATGTCTTTGGACGAACAACGTATTGAAACGGATGAATTGACACAAGATAAACAAACACCACCCAGACCGCTTTCGATTATTATCGATGCGGTTCGAGGTTCTATACATGTCCCCGATAAAGCAACATCGGTTATTGAGCCAGAGGATATAGGGAATGTACAACAGGCACCGGATAATGCCAGTGAGGCTAATGTTCAAAATGGTGTTGTTGTGGAATTTGAAACAGAAGTGGAAAAAGTTTTGCAGAAACATCAAATGATTCGGGGATACTCGAGAATCCTGTACCTCAGGAGATTGCAGAAACAATGACATTGCCTGATAGTCCAACCCAGATAGTTGAAGTGGGTGATGTATCGCCCGCTATGTCAACTTTAGATGCCATCGCCATGGAAAATGTCGAGTCTATGCTTGATCAGGGCAAACCACAGCAAGCGATGACCGAGATTGATGAGGCAACACAGGAGTATCTTGATGTTGTAGAGGCGAATAAGGCGGAGATGAAACGAATCCGTTCCAGCAAGCGCATAACGCCTAATCAGGATGTTCGCCGTCTTGGCACCAGGGTATTGGCGGCCGCCAATGACGATAAGGCAATTGAGGCGCTGATTCTGGCATTGAATGACCAGGATGATCTGATTCGTCGGGAAGCGGCAGAAGCAATCGGTGAAATTGCACAGCGCAATCGGGACAATCCAAAATTGATGGATGCGGTGGGAACACTTATCACCCAACTCGCTGTGGGTGACTTGGAGCAGAAGATTGTATCGGCTCGCAGTTTGAGTTTTCTGGGTAATCGCTCGGCGTTGGCGCCATTGATGGAAGCGCTGAATGACAAACAAGCCAATGTCCGAATAGAAGCCATTCATAGCCTTGCCAGGCTCTCCTGCGATAGTCTGGACCCGACACAATCGGGCCATATGGTTGTACGGGACATGCCCTTGTCCAGTGTCGCTCGAAAGCTGCTGGAGTGTCTCGATGATGACAATATCGGAGTTCGGGTGGCAGCAACCAGGGGGCTATCGAAAGTGCTGCCCATTACAGGTGACGAAACCTTAACTCAACGGGCGGTTGAGCGGATTGTGGCCAGTGTCAGTGAATTCACGGGTGAAGAAGCACGCCTGATTGGGCAAGCGCTACGAGCATTTGATAAATCCTTGAGTAACCAGGCATTACTGACCCAGCTTAAAACCGCGGAAAACAGTGTAAAACGCAGTGTTTTTATCGAAATGATTGAAGAGATACTCAACCCAGATCAGGTGCAGCCCGAGCAAGCAGCCTGACAGCAGGATCGGAACCAGGAGAAAATTGTATGAAGAAGTTACTTGTTTACCTCAGCCTGGCAAGCCTTTGTGCCTTGTCGTCTGTGGGTTATGCCGCTGCCTATAAAGAGGGTGCGGTGAGCAATGGGGGCACCATTACAGGTAGTGTGAAATTTACCGGTAAGGATCAGGCCCCGAAAGTATACGGCATCACAAAAGACAACGATGTCTGTGGCACAGGAAAGAGAGAAATCGATTACGTACGTGTCAGTAACGGTCACTTAATGGATACGGTTGTCTATCTGGAAAAAGTGAAGGAGGGCAAACCCTTTCAATCAGATGTTGGTGATGCCAGCATTAATCAGAAAGGGTGTGAGTTCAGTCCTTTTCTGCAGGTAATGAAAAACAAAAGTAAACTTTCAGCAGTCAACGCTGATCCTGTTTTGCATAATATCCATACCTATGAATTGATTCGTGGTGATGCCAAGGGGCCGAAAAAGACCCTGACAAATGTCAGTCAGCCTGATCCAGGTACCGTTACCAATACCATTAAAATGAAAAAAGGGCCCGCCATCAAAGTGGAGTGTGATGCCCATGATTTTATGCACGGTTTTGTTTTTGTAGCGAAGAACCCCTATTTCGCCAAGGTGGCTGAAGACGGTAGCTTCAGTATCAACGATGTACCGCCTGGTTCATACACCATCAAGGCATGGCATGGCATGCTGAAGAATCAGAAGGCAAAGGTGAAGGTTGATGCAGGCGGCACAGCAGGCGTCGATTTCACATTCAAGTAAGCGATGAATTCTAATCCTGCCATGACCGATAAGTGGGTGCGTCGACTGAGCCTGATGGACTATATGGCCATAGTCGCTGCCATCATCAATATGTTGGTAATCGGTTTTATCGTTGGCTACTGGTTTTTGCAGTAACCCGATCCAAGCGGGATGGGTTGATGCCTATCCCGGTCTGATCGAGAGAGGCATCTACCTTGACCGCACAGGTTCGTACAAAGAAGCAAGCGTCTGATTCACTTTCCGTCTATGAATCGATTCTATTGGCTGTAGACTCCTCTGATCACTCAAATCGAGGCGTCATTGAAGCTGTCGAACTGGCCAGCCGGTTCAATAGTCGTCTCACAGCTGCGCATGTTTATGCGGCAAAACTGCACGACCTGCGATTTCGTCAAATGGAAGGCGGTCTGCCGGAACAGTTTCGTGAAGAGCCGGAGTTGGAACGGCAGCGGGATGTGCACGACGATTTGATTACCCGCGGACTCTCCATTATTACAGACGCTTATCTGGATCAGGCGGATCGTGCTGCTGAAAATGAGTCCATTGCTGTTGCCAGGTGTTCCCTGGAAGGAAAAAACTACCGTGAACTGGTGAATGAGGCCAACAGTGGTTATTACGATCTGCTGGTGATGGGCGCTTTGGGATTGGGGGCTGTAAAAGGCAGTCGTCTTGGCACTGTCTGCCAAAGGGTTTCGCGCCGTTCCCGGATCGACACACTCATTATCAAGGATCCTACCCGATCGCTTAAAGATGGCCCGATCGTAGTGGGTGTAGATGGTTCAGCTAAATCTTATGGTGGGTTGTTGACTGCACTTTCAATGGCGAAGGTATGGGGCGTTGACGTGAAGGTGATTTCCGCCTTCGACCCCTACTATCACTATGTTGCCTTCAATCGTATTGCCAGTGTTCTGTCGGATGAGGCAGGAGAGGTGTTTAAATTCAAGGAACAGGAAAAACTTCATGAAGAGATCATCGATTCTGGGTTAGCAAAAATCTATCAAGGGCACTTAGCCGTGGCACAGTCGATTGCCAATGATCAGGGAATGGAGATTGAAACAGTGCTCCTCGATGCTAAGCCCCACGAAGTTATTAATCGTTATCTTTCGGGCGTCAAACCATCACTGCTGGTTGTGGGTACTACGGGTATCCATGCGGACAGCGAGTTGGATATCGGTGGTAATAGCGAGTATCTACTGAATGATGCCACATGTGCCGTGTTACTGAGTCAGCGAGAACATCAACCCCAGATTGATCGTCTCGCTTCTGTATCTACCTCCTGGACCCATGAAGCGGAAACACGCATGGAGCGTGTTCCCTCATTTGTTCGCAGTATGGCGCGCATGGCCATACTGCGTTATGCCCAGGAGAAGGGGCATACGGTCATCACTGAAAGTATCGTGGAAGAGGCTACCGCACGACTCATGCCTGGACATGCCGAGCAGGCGATGTCAGAGATTGTTGAAGCCTATGATCGTGGTGAGTTAAAACGCAAGCCCGATGTCGAGACGGTGATACGCTGGAGTGAGGCAGCTACAAAACAACTGTTGAGCATCGATGATCTCAGTTTACGCGGCAATCTCAGTATGCGGGCTGAGAAAAAGGCCCGTGCAACAGGTAGTCATCAGGTTGAAGCGGTGCATATTCAAAGTTTTATCGATGATGATAAACTGGTAAAAGGGGAGGCGTCTGTTGTAACGACCCAACCATCCCTGCCCCCCCAGGGTAAAAAGGGCGTCTCCCCGCCTAATTTCCATTGGCATGCCTCTGCACTTGCGCGTTTGGTGCGAGTACCACAGGGTTTCATGCGTGATCGTTCCAGACAGCGTATTGAGACGTATGCGCAACAGCAGGGTGTTTTCGAGATCACGCTTCAACTGGCTGAGGCGGGTCTGGCAGAGGCCCGTCAAGCGATGCAAAACATGTAGAGTGACCAACAGCCTGAATCGTCAAGCAAAGAGAATGCCGGTAAATGCCCCTTTGCCAGTCTCGATATAGCCTCAGCCAAGAGTGATAAAACAACCACATCCAACACACCGACATGGACGGCTGAAGCCAAGGGTATGCTGCATGGCGTACCGATTGGCTTCTGCCGTGATATGACCATCAACGCCGCTGAATCGATGGCCCGTCACAATGGGATTAAAACGGTTGATGAAGCCTTTCTCTCCCAGGTACTTGATACCATCAAAAACGGATCTGCGGTTGTCGAAACCGCCATGCAATGGAGTGACGAGGCGAGGTTACGATTGCAAAAGGTTCCCGATTTTGTGCGTGGTATGTTGATACGTGAAATAGAGGGCTGGGCAGCCAGAGAGGGTAAGTCATCGATAGAACTGGATGCGGTCAAGGCAGAGTGGCAGCAGCGAGGGGTGTTCCACCTTGACCCCTCTGACCCCAGAAGCCAAACACACAGGACCACAGATATCCAATCAGTACAGCCGGAAATGGATGATTCCAATTCGGATCATAACCAATGAGCGGCAGCGATCTGTTTCTGCTGGCCGTTAACCTGACACGTCGATGTAACCTGGCCTGCTCACACTGCTATATGGATGCAGATACACGCCAGGGTGGCGGCAATGATGAGCTGAGTACGGAAGAGGTCAAGCAACTTCTGAATGAGATATGAGATCGCCTCGCGGAGTCAAGAAACCATGGTGGTTTTAACCGGTGGCGAACCGCTGTTGCGTAGAGACCTGGAGCAGCTGGTTGCTCATGGCAGTGGATTGGGACTGTCGATGGTTGTGGGCACAAATGGTGTGTTGCTCAATGAAGAGCGGGTCGCGACATTGAAACAGGCAGGCACCACGGGCATGGGGATCAGTCTGGATTCTCTTGATCCTCTAACTCATGACACCTTTCGAGGCTGTTCAGGCAGTTGGGAAAAGACCCTTGCCGGTATGGACCACTGTCGCAAGCATAGCCTCCCGTTTCAAGTTCACTTCTCAGTCACAGAACAGAATGCCCATGAAGTCGAGTCGATGATCGACTTTGCGAAAGCGGTAGGCGCACATGTGCTGAATATCTTTTTTTTGGTCTGCACCGGCAGGGGAGAGTCGATGTCGGACATTACACCTGCCCGTTATGAGGAGGTGCTCTCCCAATTGGTACAGGCCCAGGAAGAGACAACTGATCTGATTGTGCGTGCCCGCTGTGCACCCCACTTCAAACGGGTGGCCTACCAGGCAAATCCCGCATCCACCATGACCCGGGCTCAGGGTTATGAAGGTGGTGGTTGCCTGGCCGGTATTCACTATTGTCGGATTACACCGGAAGGGGGTGTCACAGCCTGTCCCTATATTCCGGATGAAGAAGGCTCGATCCGAGAGCGCGGCTTCTGGGAAATATGGGATCAAACCCCAACTTTCGAGCTTCTACGCAATCCTATACTCGAGGGTAAGTGTGGTCAATGTGAATTTCAGAAGTTGTGTGCCGGTTGTCGGGCAAGACCACTGGCCATGGGTGGCACCTTGATGGATGCCGATCCCTGGTGCAGTCACTATCCCACGGGTCAGTCGATTATCGAACCACTTGATGATAAGCCTGATAGGGATGTTGTCTGGAGTCCGGAGGCCGAACAGCGTCTGTTACGTGTACCGGGTTTCCTACGTAAAATGGTGCGTAAACGTGCCGAGTCCTATGTCTGCGAACTGGGTGAGCCTATCCTCACCACAGAGCATATGGCCACTTTGGCTGCAAAACGTTTTGGCGATAAGTTTCCAGGTACACGCCCAGTCTCCATTAACGGTGAGGGATCAGAGACATTCGCGGAGTTTTCCAGCAGCGGTCTGGCCTGGACCCAGGAGGCGAAAGCCTATCTGGATGAACTGCCTGGGTTTCTACGTGAAGGGGTCTTCGCTGTTGCTGAGGATGTTGCACGTAATGAAGGTCGCCTGGAAGTGAATATCAAACTCCTCCATCGTTTGGAGGAAGATGATGCACCCGGTCGTAATCTCCCATGGGAGCATGCAGCCGAAATCCTTCTGCAAGCGTGTCTGCAAGATCGACCGTCTCAGGTTCAGCTGTTTGTTAAACCGACCATGGAAGCTGCCGCCGAGCGAGAGGCAAAGCGTCGCGATGCCATTGTTGTTTCCGATGAAGATGTTAAAAAAATCCTACAGACCGGGTTGGCTGGTGTGACGTGGGAGAGCGATGCACTCGAGCGTGTTGAGTCGGTGCCTGAGTTTGTCCGTGGGGGTATTAAAAAAGCGGCTGAATTCAGTGCGCGCCGTGAGGGACTGGCGTGTATTACTTCGAATGACCTGACCCGTTTTCGTAACCGGGCAATGATGAAAGCGGTACGCCGCATGAAAGGTTTTGGCATGCGGGAGCTGAATTTCGATGCCTTTACCATTGCCAAACAGCGTGTGCCGCGTCTGAAAGAAAATAGTCAGGCGGAGAAACGCTTTGCAGAGATCAGACACTATGTGGAATCCAAACAGGCTCCGGATGGTGGTGGACTCGGTCTGATAGACCGGGAACTGCTTGAAAAGATGAAGGCGGAGTTGCAGCGAAAATGAGTGAGACTTCCGTGTTGATTGTCGGTGGCGGTATATCGGGCCTTTCAACGGCCTGGTGGCTGGCACAACAGGGGGTCTCTGTAGAAGTCTGGGAGGCGGATGAGCGAGCAGGTGGGAAAATTCGCACCTCCCGCGAGGCTGGCTATACCACGGAACGGGCTGCCGGTTTGCTGGTAAATTTCAGAAATGAAATTGATCAGCTGATTCAGCAGACCGGGTTAGCCCATCATAAACGAGTGCGGGATCAATCCCTTAACCGCTATCTGGTGCATAGAGGTGAATTGACTCAAGTGCCGATGCTTATGCCCGCACTGCTCGCGTCACCACTCTGGAGCCTCTCTGCCAAACTGCGTCTAATGACTGAAATCTTGATGCCGAGGGGGCATCAAGATGATGAGACTGTCTCGACTTTTATTGAACGCCGCTTGGGTAAGGAGATTCTTGACACCGCTATGGATCCGTTTGTATCGGGAACCCTGGCATCCGATCCGGATCTGGCTGAGGCTCGTTCGGTACTCCCCAGACTTAAGCTGCTGGAACAGCGCTATGGCAGTCTCACCATGGGCATGCTGGTCAATCGTCTGCTGAAGCGTCGTAGGGCGAATAAGGCGGATACCTTCTCTTTTGCAGGGGGGATGTCTGAACTCATAGAGGTATTGGCGCATACACCGGGAGTGACGTTGCGTTGTGGTATGCGTGTGGCTTCTGTGACTAAAAATCAAGACTATTGGCAGGTAAAGGCCGGTAAAGGGGGCATACAACATCAGATCTCGGTGCCCCATTTGGTGATGAGTACCCCGGCTGACATCTGTTCCGATCTTCTGACACCCAAAGACCCACCCTTGGGTCAGCTGCTATCTGAGATTGAGTATGCACCCGTTGCCGTTTTACATGTTGGACTTGAAAGCAGCAGGATCAACCATCCACTGGATGGCACCGGTTTTCTGGTATCTCGTGAAAATAAAATGGCATTCAACGGTAATCTCTGGATGAGCCGTCTATTCCCGGAAAGGGCTCCGAGTGACAGTATGTTGTTGACAACTTATCTGGGTGGAGCCCGCCATCCAGAGCAGATAGACCAAAGCGATGAACAGTTAACAGAGATTGTCCTATCCGGACTGAAGCCGCTGCTCGGTATAACAGGATCACCCAACTATATCAGGGTTGATCGGCACACCAAGGGACTACCGCTCTATCACGGCCAATACCAAGCACGCTTAGAGAAGATTGAAAACCGTTTGAGGGTATTGCCAGGTCTGTACCTCAACGGAAACTACCAACATGGCGTTTCGGTAAGAGAACGAATGTTTCAAGGTCAACAGGTGGCTCAAAAAATAGCTGTTAAACTTAAATCAGGAGAGCGATTTTTAGTACAGGACCCATTGCTTGCATTGGCTAGATAACAAGCAGTGCTACCGATGGAGAGTAGAGAGCGTCCACTGACAGGAAATGAGACACCGTTTCGACCTGTCAGATTAATCCTGGTTATCCTGCTGATCCTGTTATCGATCTCCATGTTAGCGCAATGGTATGGCATGAATGTCACCATGCCAAGATATTGCCAGTACCCAGGTGATGTGATCGGGCGGGTGCAGCAAGTATTGAATGAAAAACAGCCAGCAGGTGAAGGCGATCGCAAACCCTATATTATCGCCGCCAGACTGATGTATCTGGTACCTCGTCATAGCGATGAGACCCAAGATGACTATATCTTGAGATTACAACAGCATATCGATAAACAATGCCGATAACACACCCACCACCACCGGTTACCCGTTTGGGGCTGTTGAAGGGCTTCATGGTGATTTTTATACCCATGTGCCTGGTGTTAATGATAATCGGGTCCATGCACTACTACACCTTTTATACAACAGAACGCTCTTCGATAGAGTCGAGAGATCTGCTCAATGTCGACCTGGCCAAACGGATGATTGAGAAGGATATCGCCGATGTGGTCAGTGATTTATTATTTCTCGCGGAGCATATTGAACGGAGAGGTTTACCGGAAGCATTACCCTGGGCCAGAGAACAGAGAATCTCCGAAGAGTTCAAGGTGTTCGCAAAAAACAAAGGATTCTACGACCAGATTCGTTACATTGATAATTCAGGTATGGAAGTGGTGCGTGTCAATTATTCACAGGGGGAGAGTAAAGTTGTTCCTGAGCCAAAGCTGCAAAACAAAAGTAACCGCTACTATTTTAAAGAATCACTGGCTATGGATCGTAGATACATATATCTCTCTCCATTTGATTCAAACATGGAGGAGGGAGAGATTGAGTTTTCATTAAAACCTGTTATTCGTTTCGGTACACCGGTATTCGACAGCCATGGAGAGAAGCGTGGGATTGTCCTATTGAATTATTTAGGTGATCGGCTGATTCAAAACTTCACCAGGGCCGCTGCCAATATCGCTGATCATATTGAACTGGTGAATGATAATGGTTATTGGCTGAGAAGTCCGAGACATGAAGACGAGTGGGGATTTATGCTAGGTCACGATGCCCGTTTTCAGACAGATAATGGTGATGAGTGGTTAAAAATCATAGAGAGTGATAAGGGTCAAATACAGACAGAGAGTGGTCTTTTTACCTTTACAACCATTCATCCACTTGTTTCGACAATGGGAACAGCGGCCTCGGTTAGGGATAGAATAGGTATCCTAAACGGGACAGGAAACTATTGGATAATTGTCTCCCGTGTTTCGTCCCGTGAACTCTCTGCCACGCTTCCGTTTTTTATTCAGAATCACTATGCGCTCTATCTTGCAATGTTACTGTTGGTTGCTGGTGTGGCATGGCTGCTGGCTTATTCGCAACAACATCGTCGGGCTGCGATGGCGCAGAGAGATTATGAACAACGTTTTCGGTATACCCTAGAGAATATCGAGCTGGCAGCAGTAACCCTCAATCTGAAAGGTGAAGTGACATTCTGCAACAATTACTTTCTCAAGATTACTGGATGGAAGAAACAAGTGAGTCTTCGATCTCGTGATGTCTTTTATGCGTCCCAGGCATAAAAGACACTCGATCTTTGACAGCCTATTCATGCCCCTGCCGTC